>DASVFI010000192.1:0-17003 GCA_036380115.1 Nitrososphaeraceae archaeon
GAAATTCTGGTAGTGTTCCTAAACAATATAATCCTAAACATCCATATTTTTCAAATAATAGACAAACGCCTACAGGAATATTGTCATTGTCAATACCTCCATTATGAATATCATTATTCTCATTCTTGTTTTTCTTCTTATTCTTATTCTTTAACATAGCAAGAAGAAATACAAATTTTTGTTTATGTTTATTTACAATTTCCATAAAAGGACAGTAATCTTTAATATTAAAAGATCGACAGAAAATATTTGTCCATTTATTAAGCAATATAGTATCATTGATTTTAGTAACAGAAATTTCTTTTTCCAAATTTATTGATGTAGTAGTAATTAATTCTGTTGGTGATTCTAAGGTATAAATGGAATCAACATAAATAAAATTACTTTTTTTAAATTGTTTTCTCAAATAATTGGTCTCATTTTTTAAATGTAAATATCCTGAAATTCCTTCGAGAGTGAGAAAACTCTTTAAAAATATAAGAGATTTAAGAATATCATTTTCATTGTCAAAATATATTCTATTAAAAAAATAATCATCGCTAAAGTTTCTATTAAAAAAGAGATTAATAGAAGTATTCTCACACTGTTTCAAAGTTATAAAATTCGTCCACAATGAACAAAATTCTAATTCATTTTGTAAATAACTATGGTATTTAATATTCGAGTCCGAGAATTTTCACCATTTTGCCAATATCTGCTTGAAAAGACACTTCATTTAAAGAATTTATTAATGTGTTAATTGCTTCTATAGTATTTAGATCATCGTCCAAGTAACTCATAAATTTTTTAAAAGCAGGATTTTGATTTTTAGAGTTGAGATTTGATTTTCCAAAATTTAATACATACTCTTGGAGCTTGTAATCTAATTTCTGGTAATCTCGTAATTTTCGTTCATTAAATGACATTTGAGATCTATAATGCTCAGAATAAGAATAAAGTTTTAATGTATTAGAATTATATTTTCTTAATAATTCTTTTATTTTAATTCCATTATTGGATGACTTTGACATTTTCTTATTTTTATTATATACTAGTCCTACATGAATCCAAAATCTTGGATATATGAAATTTTTGTTAATTTTTGATAAAATCGAATTGATATTTTCATGATGTGGAATTAATAAATCAGTTCCTCCACCATGAATATCATATTGTCCTCCAAATAAGCTTGTAATAACAGAAACATCTTGGATATGCCACCAGGGTATTCCTTTTCCTAAATCACCACCAGGATAAAAATAATCTAATGTATCAGCGCAGTTCCATAAGAGAATATCATCTGAATTCTTTTTTCCAGGCGCTATATCAAATCTAGTTTCTGCAATCTCATTTTTAAGTTTCTTAGATAAGTTTCCTAGTATTTTTCCTTTGTCTAAGTATATATTTCCGAAACTCTGGTATGCATCTTTTTGGTATATTAGGTTTTGAATTATTTTTATCATTTGAGGCATAAAATCTGAGACCTTAGCAAAAATCATTCCATCTTTAAAGTTTAATTGTTTAGATAACTCTAATAGTTCATGTATCTTTGGTTCTACATAAAGATTTGGTTCCATTCTATTGTTTTTTGATTGTGAAAATATTTTGGGATCAAGATCGGTAATATTTATAACAATAGTTGTTTGAATATTATGAAAATTTAAAATTCTGGAAAGTAAATCAAATACAAAAAAAACTCTTGCGTGACCAAAATGAAGATCTTGAGAAGAAGTGGGTCCACAAAGAAAAATTCTCATTTTCTTATTTTCTTTATCCAGAATTGATGTTTTTTTATTCTTCAGTATATCATAAATCTTCAAGAATAAAATTATAAACTAAATATTTAATTATAAATTTTCTTAGTTGAAAATTAGTTTATCTAAAGTTAATATTCTATAAAATCAAATTTTGCAGTACAGTTTTTTTGGATGTAGGTAATTAGGTCATTTCTTTTATCAAAATAGAATACTTCTTTTTTATTTTTTTGGATCCCACTTTCTATTTGAATGATAAATTGGTTATTGATATTTTTATTAATGAATATATTAGAATTATTATGGGTACATATGATTTTGATACCTTCATCATAATCTAATTGATTTAATCGTGTATTCAAATATTTTAAATTATTTTTTCCTTTTTTTCTAATCAATTGTATTGTTGTCTCCGTTCTTAGATGCCCTAACTACTACAAAAATTATAGGGAAATGTAATTTAACAATTTCACTCCTTACTTTTCATGTTCTCTTTTATTTATAATAATTTCATTAGTGATTTATAGTTTAAAAATAGGGATTTTCTAATGTTCAAAATAATCTATATATTATTAATATTAGTATTATCGATTTTTTTATTTGAAAATACCAAAGATGAATTTATTGCTTTTGGTAAAATTAATAGTGAGAACGGAACAATAAATATCATTGAAAAAAATGTGATAAGGACTGAATCCTTTCACAATACATCATTTAATATTGAATTATCTGATCTCTTTTATACAAATAGTGATGACATAAATTTAAACAATACTTTACAATTAAATAGTAAGCCAATTGTAAGAATTAATACGAATGTTTTTAGTTGTGAACTAGAAAAGATAAATTCTGAAAGTATTTGTCTCTCATTGTCTAATTGTGATGGAAGTGAACCTTGTCCGAAAGTTGAGGAAATATCAAACTTGATTATAATGGGTAAAGAACCCATTTATTCCTTTATTGCTTCTGAGAAAGGTATACATTCCAAACTTGTAAAGTTACAACCTGGTGAATATGAAATTATTCCAAATAACAATGATGTCATTTCTTCAAATTATTGTAATGAGATTAAATTGGATGGTGTTAGTTTTGATGCATTCACAATGGGTCTAAGTATCTCACAAGATAATGCATCAGTTTTATGCATAAATATTGGTGATGGTTGTTATGGAATGATAAAAAATGGTGAAACTAAAGTATGCGATATCAATAAAGTTTTTATAAAAAATTTAATTTAAAAGGAAAGGAGCAAACAATATACTTAAAAATAAAGAATTTAAGCGCTATTTCTTGAAACAGCTACTTCAATTGTTGATACATTCCGTGTATTGCCATCTTGTGATTGGACAGCTTCAGAGCCTAATTTTACTGATGCTACTTTGTAACCTAATGTATCCATTCTCTTAACAATTATCTGCGCAACATCCACAGCCCTAGGTATGCTTTTTCCTCTAGCTTTTATAACTACTGATGGTTCATTAGCAAGTTGAACCAAGGTGGCTGTGACATAAGTCATGAGTGGTTTTTTCCCGATAAAGATCTCATTGCTAGATTTTGATCTAGTCCTTTCTGTATTTTCGTTCTTTGAAGACATTTATTTAATTATTCATTGAAAGTAGAATATAATGTTTATTCAATAATTAGTCGTTTCGGCGGGTTGATCTTTAGCTAAATTATTGAGTATATTGTGAATATTCTCGGGATTTTCTTTTATATTATTGATTATATCTATGTCACTGATCTCATAGCAATGGAGTATATCGTCATTATCTTTATAAAAAAGAAAAATACGATTTTGATAAAGACAATGATATAATTCTTCTCTTAGCATTTTATCCGGGTTTAACTTTATTCCATTGTCATTAATAATCACGGGATTTTCCAATGTATTATTAGGGGCTTTGGAATAAAAAAATCTATCTCAAAATACTTTTTTATATAATTATAGAATTTTAACTTTTTAATATTCTCTCTGTCTGTATTATACTTGTATTATATGTTTAATAGTGAAAATATCTATACAGATGAAAAAAGAATTATTTTTCATATTGATTTTGATTATTTCTTTGCTCAATGTGAAGAAATTAGAAATCCTTCAATTAAAGATATACCAGTAGTAATTTGTGTCTTCTCTGGAAGGACAGAATACAGCGGTATAGTAAGTACTGCAAATTATGTAGCACGAAAATATGGCATCAAAGCAGGAATTCCAATAAAAGTTGCCAAATCTAAATTGAAGGATTTTGATAACAAGATTTTTTTACCACTTGATATTGAATATTATAAACTTCTCTCCAATCAAGCAATGAAAATAATAATATCAGAGACAACAGTAAAAAATCATGAAATTATTGGTTTAGATGAATGTTATTTGGATTTGACTAATATTGTCACTGATTATAAAGATGCAATAAGTTTAGCTAGAGTGATAAAATATAGACTATCTAAAGCACTACATCTTTCCTGCTCAATTGGTCTATCTTATAATAAACTTTTAGCTAAAATCGCGTCAGAGTACAAAAAACCGAATGGATTATTTGTAATTGAACCAAATGAAACGTTAAAAATTATTTCAGACTTAGATATAAGCATTATTCCAGGTATAGGTCCAAAAAATAAAAGAAAATTAAATGAATTCGGAATAACGACATTTAAACAACTTTCAGAAATAGATATAGCATTTTTGAAGAAAAATTTTGGAAATTATTATGCTGAATTCTTACACAAATCTTCTATAGGAATCAATAACGATCCCATATATATAAAACAACAGAGTAAACAAATAACCCGAATTAAAACATTAAAAGAATATACTAGTGATATTGACATTGTTAGAGCATTAATATCGGAACTTTGTAAATCAGTATATAGTGATGTGATTCAAAGAGAATTACATTTTAAAAGCGTTGGTTTAATATTTATTGATAATAAATTAGGTATTGTAAATAGATCAAAAAGCTTGAAAAATTATACACAAAATCTAAATGATCTAATCGACCATGCTAATTCAATATTTTTGGATTATATTTCAGTGTATGATCTTTTTAAATTACGACGAATTGGAGTCAAAGTTTCTGAAATAAAAAAGAATGAAGGTCAGAATACCTTATCTAATTATATAGAAAGTAGTATTTAATATATATATACTGATAATACTGACGAATTTTTTTCTCTTCACTTTAACTTATTATTTTTTATAAATTATTGCTTCTGTAAACCAGGTTGGAAACATCTCATTTGCATTTCGTAATAAATAATTTATGTTACTATCTAAAATATATGTTGATGCATGATCATCTTTGCTTCTTATACTTCGTCCATAAGTTTGAGTTAATCTAACCACTGTATTCCACAAATACCAATTCATATCTTTTTTTCTTAAGGCAGCAACTTTTTTATCACTCAAATCAGGATATGGAATTTTGATTATGATTTGAAATCTAGACAGGTCATCTTTTAAATCCAATCCTTGAAAAAATGAAGGAGAAATAAGGACAGTAGGCTTTGGGTTTTGAGAATGCCTTTGTAATATTTCTATTCTGTCAGTAGTAGGACTAGTTTCTATGAGTCGTTCTAGGTTTTCTTTATTAAGATTTTTTTTAATAAATTCTAATTGAAAGTAAGAGGTTGTATGAATTATTCCTTTCTCCTTTTTATGTATACTCATTATATTATTAACTGTCTTGGCAATAGTTGGAAGATTATCGATCATGGTCTTACTGTTTAACCATGCTATATTCATTAAATGGATAGGTCTATTTTCTTTTGGAAAATCAGATTCCTTTATGCGTATAAACTTGATCTCATCTTCTGATAGACCAGAAAGGTTACAGAGATATTTCTTATTTAAAATGGTGGCACTCATAAATAAGCCATAGTTACTTAAATCAAGAATTTCTTTAAAGTAATTGGAAATATCCAAAGGTGTAAGTGTTATTTTTCTAATTGAATCTCTTGATTTACGATCTATATTTGTTACCAACCAGTTATTTTTATTAGATTTCATATCATTAAGGACAAAGTGAAGATTCTTTTCCTTATTGATACAATCGATTAAATTCTTTTCAGTATATGGTTCTTTTAAATTATTATTTTCTATAGCAAATTCAATATCCTCAATAAAATCTAAGAGAGTATCTCTATATTCTTCGCAAAAATCAATCCATGTTTCTATTTCTTCTTCTTTTATAGTCGGTAATTTAAGCTTTGGAAATAGTCTTGTAATGTTGTCATTATTAATAATGAAACTTTTAAAATCAGAAATTTCAGATTCAATATTATGTACTTCATCAAATACCAATAATTCTCTTTTAGTAATAACATTAGAAAAATACAAGTCAGAGAGAAAATATTTGTAATTATAAATAGTATGAGAGGATTTTGTTGAAATCCATTTTTGATGAAAGTATTTACATGGTTCCCATTCTAAACTGTCAAAGCGTAATTGTTTTTCATATTTTTTAATATACTTCATTTTTTCAAATTGTCCAATATTAACATTTTCAAATTTCGTTCCTAAACCATTCACTTTATAATCTAAAAGTCTAGTTTTATATACGCAATCAAATTCCTCTTCTTTTTGGCATGGACCGTATTCACATGTTTCATGGATTCCTTCAGTTTCTTTTAGTATACAACTGAAATTTCTTTTTCCTTTAGCTTCTTTAATGAAAGGAAAATCTGTAGAATATTGGTTTTGAAGATCTTTAGTAGCGGTACATATATGGGAGCTTCCTAAATAACGAGCCAAAGTTATAGCAATAGGGCTTTTACCAAAGCCAGTTGGTGCCTCAAGAAAAATGTATTTTATATTACTTTTGATACAATCTTCAATCTCATCACATACTTTTGATTGAGTCTTCCTAATATTTTGAAAGGGAAAATAATTTATTAAACTCATAATTTAACCAATAATTACTATAGATAATTTACTCTCTATAATTTAATTTGCTTTAGTCTAAATATTCTCATTAATGGTTGAATTCTTTTATATGCTTTAAGCTGATGCTGTTGTTCTTCTTCCCCTTATAACTTTTCTATTTCGCCTTTTGTTTACATAATGTCTATTAGGAATATTTCCAGTTATCCAATCTTCATTCAAGGGTTTTCGTGCTCTTCGAGCTGATTGTGGTCCAATTCTTTTACCTAAAAAAAGCCGACCTTTTTTTGCTATTTTTCCCATTGTCTAATTAATATTATACAAAAAGATTAATTAATTTATTGTTTGTTTGTTACTGGTATTTAAACCTAAAATTATTAAGATATTTATTCTAAGAAAATTTCCCCATTATTTTTGAAGAGATCTACTTTGTTTTTAACTATATCATGAATAATGATTAGTGTTTCATAAAAATTATATTTTTTTTGCAATGCTTGCATATAAAAATTCAATGTATAGAGATCATCAAAAATTTCTTGTACATTTATTAAGTTTGTCAAATCCTCATTATATAGATTTATTTCAAATTTACGGTCATGAGTTTTGAGCACTTTTAATATTTTCATCTTTGTCAAATGTTAACATTAAGATTAAAATATCTTTTCAATTTAATGGATCAAAACAATCATAACTCAAATAGAGCCAAAATAATGATTGTGACAGAGTTAGAAGTTAATGAAAATACATTTAAAAGATTTGATACTTTATTAATTGATTTAATGGAAAAAAGAAAAAAAAATATGGATTATGATGATCTACTAAATGAATTGATAGATAATTATCAACAAAATAATTGGGATCAGTTTATGGTAGCCGGAGGGTAAATTATTACTTATTTAAAAAAATTTTAAAAATTATGATTATTTAACTATTTTATCTTATAATTTGGATATTTTGTGTAAGTTATAATCTATTAAGAATTTTAGGAAATCTTAATAGCAATTCATTTTTCCAAGAATAGAAGTACCATGGATCTTATGTAATTATGTTATACATAAGTAAGAAGCTAATAGTAACATACTGCCATACTTATCGATTCTATATGAAAGTCGAAATGATATTAAGATGTATTAGATCAATAATTCTTTTGTGTTGATGTTTTTTCTTAATGTTGATTTTTTATTGTTAACAGTGATTCTTCTACTGTTTCTATCAGATTATTTATTGTTATTGGTTTTTGAATAAACTTATATTCTAAAGTACTCTCATGTCTATCGTCATAAGCACTTATCAAAATCACTTTGATATTACTATTAATTTCTCTAATTTTTTTACCTAGTTCATATCCATTTAATTGAGGCATTATGTACTCAGAAATTACCAAATTGCAATATGTATGATTGTTCTGAATAAACTCCAATGCAATTTTGGGATGAGTAAATCCACGAACTTTATAGCCATTTTTTTCCAAAATTTCTTTAAACAAATCAACTAAATCAGGATCATCATCAACTATAATAACAGAGTATTTATTAATATTAAGGTCAATATCATTGAGAATCCTATTCATAAAATATATAGAAATATGTAATAGATAAGTGTACTTATTAATATTCTATAATATAATATGGCCATTTAATCATCTATAAGTAAAATGATATTGAAGCATTCAATAGACAATTTACGCTAAAATTGAAAAGATATAGAAATACCTTGATACCTATCTGTATTGCTTAATACTAAAAAAGCCTTTCTCAATTAATAATCTAATCAAATACCATCTCAATAATTGTTAAATTAATTAATACATATAAAAGAAAATGAAGATAAATATGAAATATGTATTGTATATGTAAAATGAGGATTGTCTATCAGATATTTTGAATTTCAATTAAAGACACAATAAGATTTAATATATTTTTTGTTATAACATTGGACACAGTTGAAAATATCATCCTAATTTGAGAGTTAAGTTCTATGTATTTTAATGACTAATATAACTGCCGCATTTGCTATTTATAATCAATAATAATTAAATCAAAATCTATCTTTATGGTTCGGTGTATAATCAAGAACTAAAAGAGGATTACTAAAACCTATAACATCACATCCCATTTTCTTGTAATAAATCTATATAAGGCTTAATAATATCCTCTTCATAATTTAATACTACTACTACTACTATTGAATTATTGTTATTTGACTTATATTTTGGAACTATTCATTATAATTAGTTATACAAAAGATAAAAAATCTCAAAGGAACTAAAAGCATAGTTAAAGCAAATCATCAAACATGATCCTATAATTTTCTAGTCAAAAACATTCTCATTCGTAGATCTGTACTTAGAGCAACTAACAATAAGGGAAAATTTTAATTTATCCAAGTCCGTTGTCAACAAGCGTTAATAGAATTTAACCAACTGTATTTGTAGGCTCTTTTGTATCTGTAGTTTCAAATTGTAACTGAGAATGAGCATGGAATCGATAATTTTATGGGGTCGGCCGGATTCGAACCGGCGAACTCCAGCGCCCAAGGCTGGCATCATACCAAGCTAGACAACGACCCCTTGTTCCTACTATACATTTTTTAGGGTATAATTTTAAGCTTAGGAAGATTTTCCGCTTTTATGATACTAGTTATATCCTTCTATTAGTTCAATTAAGTTTAACTAGTAATAACTTCGGTAAACGTCTCTCTAGGAATAATTGTGTGTTCAGATTGTGCAACCATCATATCCTTTCCTTCTACTAATATCGGATAGGCATGAATATTCTTTTTCTTTTTAAGACTATCTAATAAAATACGTGCATTTTTTTCGTCGTATTTATCCATTAACCATCTCAAAGCAAATGGTAAAGATTTAAATCTATTCCAAATTTCATTTAAAAAACTATCTAATTCCCTATTTTTTGTAGGCTTTCTGGATATTATTGCAAAAATATTTGCTATTTTACCTTCATATACTACACCTATGCCATGTTTTAATGTTACAAATGGTTCAATTGCATATACTTGATTTGATTCTAAAAGAAAAGACCCAAAGGAATTGATATTTGGAATAGATTTTCCAGCATGAATTGTATAACGTTCTAAAGAATGACCGCTTAGATTTTTAATAGGAAGAAATCCGCTTTTAATGATGGAATTTTCTATTGCTTTGCCTATATCACTAGATTTTGATTTGTTCTTTGCAATTTTCAATCCTTCATTTAACGCATTTTCTGATGCTTTTACTAAAGAATGATAATCATTATTATAACAAAGAGTGACAGCAGTATCAGCGATATATCCATCGATATGTACACCTATATCAATTTTTAAGACATCTCCGTCTTTTACTATATTTTGATCATTAGGTTCGGCAGTATAATGAGCCGCAATTTCATTTAAACTTACATTAACAGGAAACGCAGGAAAACCTCCTCTTGTTTGTATCTCTTTTTCTATTTCATCACAGATTTCGCCTAAAGTTTTACCAATGTAGTCTTTTTTTTTAACCATCTCTCTAATCGAGCCTGCAATCTTACCAGCTTGTCGATAGCACTCTAGGGAATCCACACTAGTCTTTTGACCATAGAATATAAAATTGTTTAAGCAAATATATTACGCCGTATTTATCAAATTTAAAGTGGTTTTTTTTGCCTTAATAATAAAATTTAATATTGTCTTAATGAGACCATAGAGAGACATAATAATTAAAATGAGTGATGAATATAATATATGTAAAAGATGTAAGCATCTACAAAGGAATCATCTAATTTATGAAGGTGACAATAAATGTACTAAATGTGATTGCCCGCAATTTGTAGAATAAATTTTTCAAAATTTACAGCAGTTTGTTTATTTAATAAAAACAACAATAGGAAGGTTAACGCTCAGTCAAAAGCAAACTTTTAATTTCAGACTTGCTATTACTTAAACATAAGATCAAAATTGTTTTTATATTATTATTTTATGTAATAACTGAAATGGGTATTGATAATGAAGATCAAACGAATAAGAGAATTGTAATGGCTATTATTTCAATGCCAGATGGAAAAAAATATGAAATTCCTCTTGTTAGCAAAACATTCAGTTCTGGAAGACAAGGCTTTTATTCCCAAATTCCATCGTTTGTTTTCAACAATGAGGTTTATGGTGGGCAGATACAGGTATGGAAAAAGGGAGATAGTAGCAGCAGCAAATCCAAATAAATGAAAATGGTTCTCTTTTTTCTTTGTTTTACTTATTTATTAATGAATTAAATAAAAATAAATTTAACAAACAAAACTCTTGATCGTGTGAGCAACTCGATAAAGAACAACAACAATTCATTAAAAATTATATATATAATTCTTGATGGAATAGGCGACCTTCCCCACAAGGCAATCAATAACCAGACACCATTAGAAGCATCTAATACCCCAAATTTAGATTATTTAGCAAAAAATGGGGTAATGGGTGAAGTCATAACTGTTGGTAAAGGAATAGCTCCTCAATCTGATATTGCCGTTTTCAATATGTTAGGATATAATTTTAAGGATGTTCCCTATGTGGGAAGAGGAGTAGTTGAATCAATTGGCTGTGGCATTGACTTCAAGGATGGTGATTTAGCATTAAGGGGAAATTTTGCTACAGTTGATGAGAAACAACAGATACTTGATAGAAGGGCGGGACGGTTGATTGCAAACGAAGAAGCTCAATCTCTATGCGAAACATTGAATTCAGCAATTTCCTTGAAAGACACCGATGCATCTGTAGTTGTTATGCCAACGATTGCCCATAGAGTAACTATAAGATTTAGGCATAATAAATTTAAATTATCCAATCAAATAACAAATACAGATCCTGCTTATGATAAAGTGAATGGAATGGGTATTGCAAAAACAGATATAGCAGAAATGAAAGTATTAGAATCGATTCCTCAAAATGATGATATTTCTTCTAAAATATCTTCTGATATAGTAAATGATTTTACAAAACAAGTTTATTTACTATCAAAGGATCATCCGGTAAATAAATCTAGAAAGGAGAGAAATCTTAATGCTATGAATTGCATTTTAGTTAGAGATGCTGGAAATGCAATTCCTAATTATGATCCTATAAAAGAGAAATATAATATGAAAGTTGCTTGTGTTGTAGATATGCCAGTAGAAATAGGTATTTCAAAGATCTTAGGAATGGAACCTATTGAAGCAGGAAGTGTAAACGACTATATAACTAAAGCTAAAGTTACAGCTAAAGAATTAGACAAATATAACCTAATTTATGTTCATATTAAAGGACCAGATGAATTCGGCCATGATGGAGATGCTTTAGGCAAAAAAGAAAACATAGAAAAAATAGATAAAGATTTTTTTGGGACTCTTATAAATGAGATAAAAAAATCAAATGTTGTAATAGTTGTTTCCGGCGATCATTCGACCCCATGTATAAAAAAAAGCCATTCAGACGATCCCGTTCCGTTACTTGTATCTGGAAAATCCATAAAAAACAATGATAGTAATAATAGTCAAAGATTCACCGAATCCTTTGCCAAGAAAGGATCGATTGGAACTATAAATGGATTTGAAGTTTTAAATCAAACAATAAACATTATAAACAGCACAAACCTTTGAATAAATTTTAAAATCTATTTTTTTACACCTAGTTAGAATTTAGATCCAATGAGACTATCTTTACATAATTCACAAACTTGTTCATCAATGTTTGCTTCCATCTTATGATGAACATCACAAATAATGAGTGAATATCTCATAAAGTTACATAATTCTACAAATTTAGCCATAGTTCTTGGAGTGTATATCCTATTTGCTACGAGGTCTTGTGCAATATCATCGACTTTATTCATAACTTCCACAATAGCTGAAAGTTTGTTTATAAGTTCTGTATCGCCTCTTGTTCCTCTAATATAATTACTAATTGCAGCTTGGGTTACGCCAATGACTTTGGCTACAACTTCTTCCTTCATTTTATATTCATTAATTAATTTTTTTGCTAAAATTGCTCGAATAGCAGGAATTAGTGACTTGGCCTCAATTTCAGAAGGTAATAACATCTAATTGTAATAGGAATAAAAATTATATAAGTTTTCGTTGTGTATCATATTAAAATTGATATTTTGAATACGTTCATACATGAAATGGTTAAATACAACTTTCAATTTTTTTACAATGTATGGGTAGAATTAACCTGTTGGCATTCCTAAACATATTATCCAATAGTGAGGGGAAGAAGAGGAGGATAACATTATCATGAAAACAAAATTTGGGTTTACACAAGGTCTTAATGTAGCTAGAATGGGCTTAGATGAAAATCAGGTGATTACTGCTTGCCAAATGGCTGATAGATTAGACTTTGACTCTATATGGGCTATGGATCATGCAAATGTCCCACAATGGAAAAATGCTGTTGTAAACGATGCTTGGTTAATGCTTGCAGCAATCGGTGTGCTAACAAAAAATGTAGAATTAGGTACGTGTGTGACAGATGCTATTAGACGTCATCCATCGGCAATTGCACTCTCTACTGTGACCCTTGACAGATTAACTAATGGTCGAGGTATGTTGGGAATCGGTGCAGGCGAGGCTCAAAATGTCGTTGACTTTGGAATAGAATTTACTAAACCTGTTACTAAATTAAAGGAACAACTTGAAGTAATAGAGAAACTCTTTCAATCAGATCCAGATAACAGAGTGGATTATGAGGGAAAATATTATAAATTAATTAATGCATGTTTACAAGCTAGAAGCATAAGAAGACCAAGACCACCAGTCTATATCGCCGCAGGAGCGCCAAAAACGCTTGAATTATGTGCACGGTACGGTGATGGATGGATTCCAATTGGATATACTCCAGAATTGTTCAAAGCTCACGCTGATGTGATCAGAGAGCACGCTAAAAACTTTGGCAGAGATCTTTCAAATTTTCAATTTGCAAATGATGTAGATGTTTACTTTTCAGATGATGGAGAAGAGGCTTGGTACAAGATGAGAAATGCGGTAAAAGTTAGTCTTTATAAACCTGAATTATTAAAGGTTCATAATATTGAGCAGGATTCCGAATTTGATTTTAGAAAATATTTTACAGAATATGCAATGAATAGGCCAGAATTAATGGAACAGATGAAAAAAGCAGCAATAAAAATTCCCGATAGTATTGCTAGAACTGCTATTGGGGTAGGACAACCAGATGATGTTATAGCAATGTTGGAACGATTTATAAAAGCAGGAGTTAATCACTTTATAATAAGATTCTGGGGAGAAGGTTACTTTAAAAGTATAGAGATGTTTGGAAAAAAGGTAATTCCATATTTTAGAGAACAAGAAAAAAATAAATAAAAATATAATTTCCATTTTATTATCCATTTTTTTATTATTAGTATTATTTTGCTTTCCTTTAATGAAATTATTCTTTTTTTTAGACTAGTAGGCTGATACTATATCTTTTTCTTGTTTCACTCTTGATAATGCAATAATATTGTAATGCATTTTTTTATGAGTAGAACTAAGTTTGCTTTAAATTTGCTTTAAGTCAGAAAAATTGTACCAAATATACGAAATATTTATTCAACTAGTAGCAAGATTGAACATATTAAAAACATTGTGACTAAGAATATCTAATCAATAGAAGCATGATGTTTGTAAAATTTAGTCATAATACTATATATCCTCTGTCAAAAATTACTAAAATTATTATTTGGTGTAGGTAGTTTTGTTTCAAAAATCCTGCACTTTAAAAAGAGTTTATAATGACAAATAAGAAAAATATGTGTAATATGTTATTTATTATGGAAAAATACAGTAAATGAGATTTTGTTATTTTATAAAGTAGTCTAGAGTCTGTATATTATTGTTATTTTTGCTTGTAATACAAATAAGGCTATTACTTTTTTTTCTTATACTATTACTACTTTTTATTCTATTACTTTTAGTAGTTTCTTTTCTTGTTTTTTGAATTTTATTTGCGTGATTTTCTAAAGGATTGGCATTATATCCCATATTGTTAAGTCTCCTTGCAAATTCATGAGCAAATCCATGAATTGTGAATATATTTTTAGGATTGCATTTTTTTACTACTTGAATCAATTCATTATAATCACAATGATCGCTCATAGGAAGTGCATAATCAATTCCCATCATATGCTTGTACCCTTGATTACATGCCCATCCACTAAAACCCAAAGTTATTGTATTGTATTTTTCTTTCATATATCTTAAAAATTTTGAATTTCCATTCATAAGAGGTGCCAACATAACCCATGGATATTTGGTATCTAATTTTTGAGATTTTTCTGCATCTGTAAAACAAGTTGTGTTTCTCAGAGAGATACCCATTTCTCGGTATACATTGTTCATAATTTCTATACTATCATATGCAAATAATGGATCCCAATGCTCAAAGAAATTTGTTAACAATTGAGCTTTTCCTAATGGATATCCCATGATAATAACAGGATGACCTTTATCATAAGCATCGGCAATAATCTTATTTGCATCATGAATTATTCTATTATGATCAGGAAAAATATATTCTGGTCTTCCAAAAGTTGATTCAATAATAAGAGTATCAACTTGAGGAATCTTTTGAGGAGGGTTAAGAAAGGCGCGTTTTCTTATTGATATATCTCCTGTATAGAATATTTCATTAAAAGCTAATAGTCCTTTAGACCCTAATATGTGACCAGAATCAATCAATTCTAAATCTTTTTCTTCATATATTGTATTTGTAATTTCATAACCTCTTGCCTTTGCTATAGCTTCAGTTTCTATAGAAGTTATGGTTTTTATTCTTGTTTTATTTTTGGGTTTGCGATAAACATGGTCAGAATGAGCATGAGAAATAAATACAAAATTATTACTCTCTACCTTTGAAGGATCCAAAAAAATTTTGGTTTTACCATTCTCAATTAGTAATCCTCCATCTGTTGTTCTGATTTGAGAGTGCATAATGATACGAATACTTTTAGCACAGGTTTTAATTAACTGTTTAGATTAGTTTTCTTTGATAATAGTTATTACTATAGTTGAAACGCTGCTATAATCAATTTAAAGAAAATTAAAGGCAACCTGGTTATAATATCAACAACCAAATTATGTTATATAAATATAATACATGCATTCTTCACTGCTACTTTGTAAGCTGGTAAACAAAAACTTCAAAATAGGTGCAAATTAACAATATTTTTAGATAAAATATCGTGCTTAACATGGCAATATTAATTTCAGGTAGAGGAAGTAATATGAATGCCATTTTATCGGCTCATTCAAATTCAGAATTAAAATATATTCAACCACGTGTTGTTATATCAAATAAAAATGATGCTCCAGGCTTAAAAATTGCTGAGAAATTTAGGATTGCAACAGAGGTTATAACAAGTAATGGAAAAAGAGGTTGGGATTATGATAAGGACATAGTTTCAGTATTAAAGAAATATCATGTTTATCCTTCAAATGGCATTGTCTGTCTTGCAGGTTATATGCGAATTTTAAGTCGAGAGTTTGTAAGGGAATATAAACTTCGGATTCTTAATATACATCCATCATTATTACCTTCTTTCAAAGGCCTCCATGCTCAAAGACAAGCAGTTGATTATGGAGTAAAATTATCAGGTTGTACTGTTCATTTCATAGATGATGATGTTGATACTGGACCAATTATTCTTCAGGAAAGTGTTCCTGTTTATTCTAATGATACTGAAGAAGATTTAGCAAATCGTATATTACAATTAGAACATAATTTATATCCTCTTGCACTAAGGTTATTTTCTGAAGGAAAATTAAAAGTGGAAGGACGCAAAGTAATCTTACTAGATAATTAATTTAATATACCTATAGAGAAATAATATAACTGAAGATTGTCTAATTCTTCCAACATCTCTCATAAATTTGTAAATAAGGTTAAGCTTCATTATTTTACTCCAAGTAAAAGACAATTGTGGACTATTATTGGAAAGGATAATGAGTATTGGTTAGATCCAGAATTAGATTACTGCTCATGTAAGCATTATTATTTCAAAACACTCTCTGGAAAAGATAAATGTCAGCATCTACAAAGTCTAAATGAATTAATAAAAAATAAGAATTACGATAAAATAGAATTCTCAGATGACGAATATTATAATTTTCTTGAATTGCTAATAAAGGATATCCTTCAAAAATAATAATATTATCAATGAATAAGCAAATGCACCAATATCTAATATGTAAGTCTAATTAAAAATAAACTCTATTTTTAAAAATAATATACAAGTATAGCACATTGTTATTAATTTAGTAATTGAAAAAAAATAATATACTAGTTTTAGGTTCAGGTGGAAGAGAACATGCATTAGGTTGGAAACTCTCACAAAGCCAGTCTGTAGATAAGATATATTATTGTCCTGGTAATGGAGGGACTAAAAATAATGT
>DASVFI010000193.1:0-4402 GCA_036380115.1 Nitrososphaeraceae archaeon
TTATATTTTGATGAATATACTTCATTTTCTATTATCAAATATAATTGATAATAAATATAGTAATTATAATAATGATTCAAAAGTAATTCTACAAATATTAAAAGCAAGTACAATTAAATATCTTCATGCTTTTTATCTTTATGATGGATAAAAAAGAATGTGCATTATGCGGAACAATAATTCAAGAATCTACAAACTTAAATTTATGTAATAAATGCATAGGATGTGCTGATTGTTGTATTGGATTAGAGAAACTTTGAACAATTTCACCTAATTTATTCATATTATTCTACCATTTTCAATATATCTGTAGTAGTTATTATACCAATTACATTACCTTTTTCAGTAACTAAAATACATTTTGCAAATCTTATTAAAGGGACTAATGCCTTAGCAGGTGTACCAGAATCTACTAAAGGTGGTGAAGGTTCCATAACAGTATCAATAGTAATATTTTTTAGTTTTTTTTCATCATTTTCAACCATTCTCTTTGCTAAACTATCTTCAGAAACGATTCCAACAATTTTTTGACCTTCAAAAATAGGGACTTGGCTAACAAAATGTATTCTCATTTTTTCAACAATGCTATAAAGGCTATCATCTTTTTGTGCAAATATTATATTACGGCTACATATATCCCCTGCTTTTTTTGATGATTTTCCTTCTAATGTGCTTAAAATTTCAAAAATGTTCTTTGCAGTATCATAACTAGGTTTGCATCTTCCTGTTTCAATTTGATTGATCATTGACGTACTAATTCCTGTTAAAGATGCTAGCCTCCTTTGGGTAATTCCTAATTTCAATCTAGTTTGTTTAATATATTCTAAACCTGGAAGCATTATAAAAGTAAATATTCCTTTGATATTTATAATATGTAAATACATAAAACAAAAGATGAAATTTAAGAAAACCGAATTTTCATTATATCTATATAAAACAAATCTATTTGATCATCTTAGAAATTTTAAAATCTACTATAATAACAATAAAATAGTCTGAATGAGAAAAATCTTTTCTGTTAAATGTCATCTTCTCAAGATAAACAAAGTAAATGGGATTCTGTTAGACGTTACAAATTAAATAAAATGATTAATAAACTTGGCAATATAAGCGGCCATGGAACAGAACTTGTGACTGTTTATATTCCTCCTAGAAAACCAATATATGATATAGTATCTCAATTAAGAAATGAAGCAGGAACCGCATCTAATATCAAATCTGATTTAACACGAAACCATGTACAAGATGCATTAAGTAGGACTATAGAACACCTTAAATTATATAAAGAGCCTCCTGAGAACGGTCTTGTTATTTTTTGTGGTGCTATTCCTACAGGAAAAGGTATGGGAACTGAAAAGATAGAGATTTATTCTGTTGTACCTCCAAAACCAATTCAGATTAATCTATATAGATGTGATGATCATTTCTGGATTGACCATCTTAAAGATATGATGAAAGATGACAAAGTAATAGGTATATTATCATTAGATACACAGGAAGCAGGTTTTGGCATATTAACAGGTGATAGATGGGAAGTAGTCGAGTCTTTGACATCTGGTGTAGCAGGAAAACATAGACAAGGTGGTCAGTCCGCTAGAAGGTTTGAAAGACTCCGAGACAATGAATTAAATGAATATTATCATAGGGTTGCTGATTATGGACAAAAAATCTTTATTGATGAATATAAGGTAAAAGGAATAATAATTGGAGGTCCAGGACCTACAAAAGATGGCTTTCTTAAAGAAGAATATCTAGATTATAGATTACAAAATAATGTTATTGCAGTTTTAGATTCGTCTTATTCTGGAAGTGAAGGTGTACGCGAGATTATAGACAAAGTTAACGAACAAGGAATAATGGCAGATTATAGATTGATGGAAGAAAAGAAAATTATTAAAAATTTTATGAGCGAGGTCTATACAGGAAAAGGACTTGGAATATATGGAACTTTTGATGTTATAACATCACTGAAAAATGGTTATGCAGACTTAGTTCTGGTAACTGATGATATTACCTTTATTAGATTAGAAATTAAATGTAATAAATGTCAACATATTCAAGAAAAATTTCTTGAAAGAAATGAATTAATGTCTATGAAGCAGGATTTAATATCAAATCCTTGTCCAAATTGTGGAAGTCAAGATTTAGAATCAATAGAACAAGATATTATAGAATATTTAGAAGAACTATCAATAATGGTTGGTTCAAGATTAGAAGTAATATCAGGAAAAACAGAAGAAGGTCAACAATTAGCAAGCCTTGGCAAACTCGGTGCAATTTTAAGGTTCAAACCAACTAACTAAAATGAGACATGTAAATAAATTTGAAAATATGAAATATACTTATTATTGCTAATTGAGTATTAAAACCTTCTTAATATTTTTGGTTTTAGCATTTCTGGATGAGTTTTCAATCGCCTAATTAGTTCTAACATTTTATCCTTTTCATTAGGTAAAGTCCCTTTAATTGCATAAACATTTGATGCATGATTAGCTCTAAATATTATGGGCAAAGATGAATTTATATTAAAAATAAGTCGTTCTAGTTCATCCAATATTTGTATATCGTTTAAAAATGTAAAAGATTCATTAAATTTAGCCATAAACTCCTTATGCATACCTTCATCCAAATGAAGATTTAATGCCCCAACGTAATCAGGAGATGCTTCACTAATTATCTTTGCTGTACCATCAATGTGTTCCCTGGTATACTTTTCTCCCCCTAAACCTAGGATAACCATACATGAAAGAATATAACCATGTTCTTTCGCTTTTTTACAACTTTGTAAAATAGTTTTATAGGTTGCTCCTTTTGTAACTTTTCTTAAAATAATATCATTTCCGCTTTCTATTCCCACATAAAACATTTTTAGGCCAGCTTTCTTCAAACTCATTAATTCATAATCCGTTTTTTGGAGTAAATTTTTAGGCATAGCATAAGAAGATACTCTTTCTATTGAAGGAAATTTTTTATAAATATAGTCCAATATTTGTATTAATCTTTCCGCTGGAAGATTTAATGCATCGCCATCAGCAAGAAAAATCCTTTTAGTCTCAGGATAGTATTTTGCGGAAAGATCTATTTCCATTTTGATTTCATCCCATGATCTTTCTACATACTTCTTAGATCTATACATATCACAAAATGAACATTGATTGAAGGAGCACCCTAATGTTACTTGGAAAATTAAAGAATTAGCTTCTGAAGGAGGTCTATATAGTGGATAATCGTAAGATAATTCCATCTTTAACAGTTAATACTAGACATGATGGTATAAATTATTTTATCATATTTATTACGAAATATTTACTGTGGGTCAGTTCGTCGCGAGTACTTCATTGTTTTAACTCAGACTGGAGCAGCGTATTACCTCATTCCCATAGGTTATATGTATTATCTTTTTTAAAAATTTATGTATTTTAAATATTAATTAAAGAATAAATTAGACTTACTCGTTTTCTTGCGATTAGGTTTCTTTTTTAATAGGAAAATGAATTCCCTTATCACGTATATTTAAAATAGTACTGTTGTAATACTATTTACAAAATTTTAGCATATCTTTAAAATTAATTTGAAATAATTTTTTAAAATGAAACTTCATACATTACGAAGGCTGAATTTCTCTAACACTAAAACTTTTAAAATCTACATCGTCTGCTTTATCCCAACGAAATGTTGCAATTGGTCCTCCCCAGGTAATTAGCTGATCTTTTTTACCTTCACATTTTTTGCCTGAATCACCCCATTTTCCTTTATCTATATATTCATTGATTTTAACCCACTTTCCATTATTATTATAGTCAATCCAATTTTCCATTTTAACTATTGTTTTAGATGGATCGGATTGGTTTTCTACGTTATATAATACAAATTTATAACCAATCCATTTTCCTTTGATTGGTTTTAAATCTGTTTTAATATCTGTAAAAAAATAGCTGACATGCCATTGTTCCTTTGCAAATCGTGTATCTCCTGAGAAGAAGATATCTCCTTTGTATGCAACCCCTTCACAAGGTTCGCTCTCAGTGTGATGACCTCCTCTAGTATACCATGTAAATCTGCCTTCAGATAATGGAACGTTATTGTTATTCAATTTTATATAGCCTGTGATTTCAACATTTTTCCAGTCTTTTTCTGATTGCATATATCCTTTTTCTTCTAGTTCGACATGATCTAGGGTTTCAATTTGCTCTGGATGGTATCCTTCTGAAGTATGTATATTCATTCTAACTTTGGCTAGATTATCCTTTGATTTAAGATTCCAAGATCCATCATCATTTCGAATAATTTTTAAATTAAAATCTTCTAATTTTGAATGGGATACTCCAAATGGATAAAATTGGTTATCATCAAAAACGTTATCCATATTCATAAACCATTCTTCTCCGCCAGGTTTGGAAGG
>DASVFI010000194.1:0-4307 GCA_036380115.1 Nitrososphaeraceae archaeon
GATATTTATCGGGAAAAAACCACTTATGACTTACGTCACTGCCACACTGGTTCAACTGGCTAACGAAGCAACTGTTTTCATAAAAGCAAGGGGAAAAAGTATACCCATGGCAGTAGATGTTGCACAGATTATCGTAAAGAGAATGAATCCATTGGATTATAAAGTAGCATCAGTCAAAATTGGTTCTGAATCTATAAAATCTCAAGATGGAAATACTCGCAACGTCTCAACAATTGAAGTAGCTGTTTCTAGATAGCTCTTAATTTGTTTTATTTTTAAACTATCGTAGATATTTCAGCTAAAAATAGAGTTTTTATAAAACTTTAATTAATTCTTTCTTTTTATAGATTATGAGTCCATTTTTAGTACCAATATCACAATGGAAACCTCTGAGCCCAATGAATTCTTTAATTTAATTGATTATTGAATTACAGGCAAATATGAACAACAAGTCTATGTTCGGATCCACCGCTGTACAGCTTCACCATCAGCTTTTCTGGTGTTAGGTCAGGAAAATTGCTGTAGTCTACTACCTCTGGCTTCAGGCGGATCAGGATACCTCGCTTCTTGGTTCCAATCATCTTCTCTACTTATTTTTATATCTTCAAATAGGTTATTAATATTAAGATTAAATAGAATTCTCAGTACTAAACTTTTTACTTCAATTAAAATCTATTCTCATGAAAGAAGTAAGCTAATAGATCATAGAATAAAAAAAGAATATGATGAAATGACTTTAATCTGCAATTGGTAATGTAAACCTAAATGTTGTTCCCTTACCATCTGAATTATTCTCAGCCCATATTTTGCCACCATGTGCTTCCACAATATTCCTACAAATATACAGTCCCAATCCTGTCCCGGTACTAGAATCGCCAGTTGTAAACTTTGAAAACAATTTAGGTAATACCTCTTTTGAAATACCTGCTCCAGTATCCTTAACACTTACAATAGATTGTTCTTTTCCTTCTTCTTCTTCTTTCTTTTTATCTACAATAACGAATATTATTTGATTGTTATACACAGTAGTATATTTTAAAGCATTATCTACAAGATTGCGAATAACTTGATCCAATCTGTCTCTATCTGCTTCTACAATGATATCATGTGGGTATTTAAAATCATAATCAATTTTTACCAGCTGTTCTTTTACTACTTTTTTTGCATATTCCTTTAAAACTTCTGATATCAAAATATTAAGATTTAGTTTTTCTTTGTTAAGCCTTAAAGATTTACCTTCTATTTTTGTAACATCTAACAAGTTGTCACTAAGTCGCTTAAGCCTTGTTGCATTTCTCTTAATAATCTCTAATAATTCACGTTGATCTTTATCTTCTATCTTGGAATACATAATATCTGTTAATCCTAGTATAGGTTGAATCGGCGTTCTCAATTCATGTGCAGCTATATTGATAAATTCTGATTTCATCTTCTCTGATTCCTTTACTTTTTCATATTGTTGACTTAGTAACTCATTACCTTCTCTTAATCTTCTATTACTTTCTCTTAATCCTCTATTATATTGAATACTTGATAATGCAAGTCCGATGATATTGATAAAATAACCTGAATCTTTTAAGACGTGTGCTATACCATGAGCCGTATCAAAGTAAAGTGCAGAATATGACATTATTATTTGTCCAAAAATATCAAATACAATAGAAATAACTAAACTGGTATAGAAAATATCTTTATTTTTATAGATTTTATTCTTATAAAAATAATATATAGATAATAAAAACAGTATTAATGGAAAAATTTCATATGGTCTATGTATAGGAATATCATCAATTACAGAAAACGGAAAAATAACAAATAGTGAACTTATAGCAACAATTGACGCAAATAAAGTAGATAGAATTAGATAAATTAAAAGTATTTTTGATATTCTATGTTTGTTTTTTTTCTTTGAATATAGTTGTTGTTGTTTTTGTTGTAGTTGTGTATATGAAGTGTTTGATGATAATGAAGATAATGAAGTATATTTGATTATTGCTATAAATAACATAGTGCTTAGAAATAATCTTCCTGCAAACCATGTCTGTGGAATAAAATATTTTAAGAATGTTATATCATCCGTATTGAGCAAAGAAACTATAACATGTAATAGGTCAATTAAAGCATTAACTAAAAATCCAATACCAATAAATAAACTAAACTTTTCATCCAGATTGTGACTACGAGAAATGTAATAGAATGCAAGTACCCCAGCAAGCATTGTACCAAATAATTCTATATAATAGTGATCTATAGATGATGTTATCCATAAAGATTGATTGGTAGAAATCAGAGCAATTATTAAAAGAGAAATTGAAGGTACTATAACATATTTTAAAATATGAAATGCATTGTTATTAGTCTTTAAAAGAAAATTTAATGGCAATGGATTAATTCGCTACTCTTTTTATAATTCTTGTTAGTGTATTTTACATGTATCAAGAAAATAGACATGGAGTTATTTTTCAATATCATATATTTTTTTAATGCTGAATGTACCTTCTATTAATTTAATAATTTCTCTACAGTACTTATAAATTCCTTAGTATCAACAGGTTTTCTCATAATTTGGTCTTGGGATATTCCTGGAACTATACTTGATAATTCATCTAATATATCCAAGGCTGTTATAAATATAATCTTGATTGTAGGGTCTATAGCTTTTATTTGTTGATGTAATTGAAGTCCGTTTAAATTTTTCATTCGTATATCAAGTATTACTAATAGGTCATTAAAATCTGCAAGATCTCTAATATAATTGAGTGCAATAGATGGATCTGTAAAGGAAGTAACATGATAATCATAATTTGTAAGAATGGTTTTATAAGTAAAAAGTATATCCTGTTCATCATCTACTAAAATTATTCTCTTTTTGTTATTATTTTTATTATGGGAAGATAAACCATTTTCAGTTCTACTATAATAATCATGATCATGATTATGTATAACAGAGGATTTTAATTGCCTAGCAGAAAGAGAAATTTTATCATTAAAATTTGTACTTTTATGTGTAAGTGTATTCGTACTTTTTATAAGGTATGTAGGATATCCTGTAGAATTTGTTATCTTGTATTCACCATTATTTATGAAGTTAAAATCATTAGAAATTAAGGGAAAGGATTTCAAAATTCTATAAAAATTATCTCCAATAACTATTTCATTTGGAACAGACAAAGAAGAATTTATTTTTGAACATAGGTTGATAGTTGATCCAAATAAATCTAATTGACTGTAATCACCAACTAAAGCTAAATCCAATACTCCGTAATCTATAGTAATCCTATAGCTGAATGGAGGTAAATTTTGATTACAAAGTTCCTTATTAGTCTTATATCTCTCATTTAAAATCTTAGATCCACAATCAATAACTTCTCTAAACGCATCTTCTTTTTTATTATTCGAAGTTTTAGGAAAATAAAATAATAGGCAATCACCGATATTTTTTATAACTTTTCCATTACTACTTTTAACTCTTTCAGATACTGAATTTATAAATGTAGAATAATACTTCCTAATATTTTCTAAACCCTCCATTGTAATGGTATTTTTAGTTGAATCTACCAAATCAATAAAGCATACACAACTCTTTATAGAATCTCCTGAAAATCGTATTCCTTTAGAAGAAAAATGACTCAATCTTGAAAACCTTCATAATTCTTCAAAATAATAAGGATATTCGTAAAAGGAATATCAATTAAATAAGAATGAAAATATATCATATTCTTTTCCAATGTAATGGATAAAGTCACCAGCCTATTAAAAGAAGTTGATCAAATGAGTTCATTCATTTACAAATTTGTCTAATTTTTTGTATAATATATGTAAAAAGAAGTTACAATTGCCATTATATTAGTAAAAGATGATTATAGAATGAAAATTTAAATGACTTTTTAATACAATTATTACTATAATAAACTTTTTCGGCGCCGAAAATAAGTTTTATTGATGGTATTGCCCTTTTACATTACTATCAACAGTCAAAATACCGATTCGCTTTTGAATAGAGACTAAGAGATCCTTTTTTTTATCAATTTTGATAGTATTATACCTATTGTTTTCTTTCTAACTGTTGTTTATTCTTTCACTTAGAACGGTAATTGATCAGGTAAATGACCCAATGCATCTTTTTCCTTTATCTTATCTTTTCTCTTTATGATTGATTTATTATTATGACTAATCGATTCTATTTTGGAGATAGTTCTATAATCTATTTCAAATGCTTGAATTTTCTATATCGATCTATTAATTAAATTTTTATCTTGACGTTATTTGTATCTATAAAAATTAGGATTACAGGCAAAAATGACCGT
>DASVFI010000195.1:0-7498 GCA_036380115.1 Nitrososphaeraceae archaeon
GCATAGGCCCCAGGTGTCATTTCATGCATTCGATTCAAGCATCTAATCAGTGTCGTTTTACCACAACCAGAAGGACCTATAAATGCGGTTACAGAATTTTCTTCTATCTCTAAGTTAATGTCTTTAAGAACATCTTTATTATGAAAACCTGCATATAGGCTATTTATAATCAATTTAGATTTAGTACCATCAACATTTTTGTTTTTATTATAGAGATTGGTAATTTCAACATGAGATCCCATATGTGCTTATATATTTAATGCTGATTTATATAATAAGAGAAGCCTATATAATGCCTATATATAATGCCTATAGGCTTATATAGGACTATATATTGTTATTGGAAAACTTTTTAATTTTTTTTTGTATCTTTTTCAATTGGAAGCCTAACATTATTGCCCCATTCATTCCAAGAACCTAAATACATCTTTACTTTTTTAAAACCCAGTTGTTTCAAGATAATAAAAGTATTTGCAGCTCTATATCCTCCTTGGCAGTATGTTATAATCTCTAGATTTTGCGGAAGTTTAGAATAAATTTTTTTTAAAGCAGTTGCTGTTTTAAATTTATCATTAGAAATATTCTCATTCCAATCAATATTTAATGCGCTAGGAATATGACCTTCTCTTATTGCTCTGATATGTTCCCCACTATATTCTTTGAAAGAACGGGAATCAATTATCAGATGTTTCTTTTTGTCTTTTATAGCTTCTATAACATTTTGATAGTCTGCTAGAATATTATCATTAATTTTTTCTTTAATTTTAAAATATTTTAAATTCTCTGTTTTTGTTTCAATCGGTTTATTTTCTTTTTTCCACGTATTGAGTCCTCCATCTAAGAGTACAACGTTATTATGAGAAAAATATAGTGAGAGCCATACTCCTCTTGATGCCGAAGGACCGGATATATTATCATAAAAAACTAGAAGGGTTTTTGGATTTATTCCTATATTGGATAACAACTTTCGCATCTGTACATTAAAAGTTTTTAAACCATCTTTTGAAGTATCATTCCAATGATATTGCATTAGGTCTATATTCACTGCGTATGGAATATGCCCATTACTATATTCTTGAAAGGCTCTTGTATCAACAATCCTCAAATTTTTTTGTTTCTTTTTTATTAACTTAAATAATTTATCCGTAGTAATAACTAATTTCAATAGTCTTAGTTTTTTTTCTTCTAATATATTGTTTAATTAAAGGAAATTATTATATGGATAAAAAAGATTATTTATTTCAATTCGTATCATAGAACAATATTTCATAAAAATAAAATGGAAAAAAGACCTGAAACAAGAATTATATTTACTTCTAAAACATTTCCATATCTTATATTATAGATTAAAATAATAATAGAAATTCACAATACCACTTTTCGCCAATATATATAAAAAAAAATAGGAATTTTTCTTACAGATGCCCGCTTCACCAAAGATAAAAGTAAAGAGAGTATTAGTCATTGGACTTGGTCAATTAGGTTTACCTGTAGCAAAATTTATTCTTTCTAAAGGTTTTGATGTATCTGGATATGATATTAGTAATGAAACAATGATACAAGCAAAGAAAAACACCGGTATAAAAACTACCACTAGTTTTAAAAATTTTGATATTTATATTGTTTGCATTTCAACGCATAATCCAACTGATATTTATTCTCCTCAAATTGAAGGGATATTTTCAGTTATCAATAAAATATCATCAGAAGCCAAAGACGGGGCTCTTGTGTCTATTGAAAGTACTATTCCACAAGGTACTTCTAAAAAAGTATTTGAATTATTAGAGCATCGGTTACATGTTGTACATGCACCCCATAGATGGTATTCCATTGATGAACAAAACTATGGTGTTAACCAATTACGGGTAATTGGAGGTGTAAACCCTTGCTGTCTAAAATTAGGTCTAGATTTTTATACTGGAAATTCTGAATGCAAGTCTTCAAAAAATTCAAATGATGGAAATCTTCTTTTAAATTATAATAGACAAGAGAATAATAATAGACAAGAGAATAACAAAGTATTTGCTGATAATAGCCAATTAAATTTAATAGATGATAGTTCATACTCACAAGATACTGTAATAGATTCAAAAAACAATAAAAGTTTAGCAATTCCTATGCATGCAGTATCTTCTGTTGAAATAGCTGAACTAACTAAAATAATAGAGAATTCTCACAGGTATCTTCAAATAGCTTTTGCTGAAGAACTTTATTTGTATTGTCAATCTAATAATATTCTTTTTTCAGATTTACGAGATGCTCTTAATACTAAATGGAATGTTGAAATTCTGGAACCCCGTGAAGGCATCGGTGGCCATTGTTTACCAAAAGATACAAGAATGTTTCTGAATTCTTCCAATATGAAAAGTAAAATTCTACAATCTGCTATTGAAGTTGATTCCTTATATCGAGATTTTAGGTCCAGAAAAGAAAAGAAAATAATTGCTTCTATAGAAAATCTAAAAAATTAGACAAGTAATATTATTTATCATTTTCTTTCTTATTTCTTCTCTTTTTTATAATCAACTTGTAAATCAAAATAGCGATTATAGGTATTACTATAATTATAGATATAACATGAAATGCTTTAGATGATTCTTTTGAAAATTCATCCCAAGCATCACCTAAATAGAATCCAATCATAGTTAATGATAAACTCCATAAAAAAGATCCAATAAAAGTAAATAATATAAAATGAATCAAATTCATTCTTGCTAGACCTGCTGGAACAGAGATTAATTCTCTTATACCGGGTGCAAGTCTTCCAAGCAAAACAGCTGCCTTCCCATATTTCTGAAACCATATTTCAGATTTGTGAAGTTTATTTTCATTTATCAAAATATACTTTCCAATTCTTAAAATAACTCTTCTCCCCACTTTGAGAGATAAGAAATAAATTATAATAGCACCAATCGTTGAACCTAATGAACCAACAAGTCCAAACATGATAGCTTGTCCTATTCCTAAATTTTGACTTTGGACTACATAGCCTGCTAAAGGAAAAATTAATTCACTGGGTATAATTGGAAAAAGTGTTTCTGCTAATGCCGCAGTAAAAATTCCAATGTATCCAAGGTTGTAAATTAGGTTAGTAACAGAATTAATAGTATCATTTATCAAATTAGTAAAAGTGATAGCTAATACTATCATTAAAGTGAAAATAATCAAAATATCAACCAAAGTTAAAGAATATAGTTAATAAAACTTGTGAATGATAGAATGATTAAAAAGAGTATTAAAATTAGTGATGAGTGCTTTCCTCATGAGAATGTCTTCGGTTTTTAAGCACACTAACCATACCTAATGCTATAAATCCAAAACCAATGGCCAGAATCAAATAATCTGCCGGCAAAATGATGGCCCAAACCTCATTCATAGTTGCTGCGAAAATAAAGATAAGAGCCAAAACAACTAGTGCGACTCCAGTAATTGTTTCTCCATTAATTCTTTCCATAATAAATCAAATAGTTACTATTATATTATAAATATTATGATTTTGATTTCCAAGTTTTAATATAGAATATCGCAAAAATTGTTGTCATTTGGTGTATGTAGATCTTTTGAATTTATGTATATTTTATTATACATCTAGTTTTATCAAAATTAACCATCTATTTTATTATCTTTTTTAAATATTGGCAGATATGAAATTTTCTACTTTTATTTTATTATCTAGTATTAAAAAATTTAATCACCCGAGGGAGATTAAATGCAAAGAAAGTTAGCTATATTTATTATATGGTTAGTTGGATTTGGAATTGGTTTTGGAGCTTATTTGTTATTTCCTCGTATTACAAATTGGTTTCAAACAAATATGCCTCAATTCCTTGATGCTTCAATAATAGGTGCCTTAATTACTGGAATTATTGGTTCTATAATAAGTACCATAACTATAATGACATGGGCTAACAGAAATAACTAATTTTATTAAAAACTAGAATGATAAATATCTGAATATTATCACTGATACTAGAAAAATAATTTAAGATAATTATCTTACTTGTTTAATAAATGTCTTTAAATAAGGACGTTATAATTTTATTATTCTGTATTCTCATTACTTAAACAAGAAGTCTTATATTAACTTCAAGAGTATAATAAATCTAGGGATAAGTTTTTCTTTTTTTTATACTGACTTAAAGTCTTATTTTATAAGGTGGTAATATTAATAAATGCGATTTTTATGGTTGATGAAATAGAATAAATGCAATAGTATTAGTAAAATAATTATATTTTAGTATTTTTTGAATAACCTAAGAATTTTAAACCAATTACATTAATAAATAATTATTATTATTATTCTTCTTCTTCTTCTTAGTCTTGTTAATTATTTTCTTATTCATTTTCATTGCCATTATTCTCCTCATTATTTTGCTCATTGGCATCTTGTGTATTCGCCACAGGATTGTTTGTTTCAACAAATACCGATGTTACATATGTTATCTCTTTGTTATTTTCAAAGGAGCATCGTATTTCCAAGTTTGTTAAACCTTCTGGTGCATCTGTTGGAATGCTAAATGTAGAATAGTCTATTTGTTTAATTGGATAAATTTCAGTTTCGTCTTCAGTATCATAATCTATTAAATATGCCTTTGTTTCTAAAGGTTGTTTTCCATAAGATAATGTAATTTTATCCCCTTGATTTAAAGTCAGTTTAGTGTTTATATCACTTTGAGTCTCAAATAAATTTGCATTTCCGATTTTGGTTACAATTTTATTTTGTGTTTCATTTAATTGTGAATCCTCGATTGTATTTGATGGATTGCTTTGAGAGTAGATAAAGGGATCCATTTCTACTTCTTGTTCCTCGAAACCTACAACTACCGATGGGACTTCTTTATTTGGATCTTTGATTATTGCATTATTATTATTATTATTATTATTGTAATTGTTTTCGGTATTTACTTGAGCAAAGACATAGTGAGGAGAATATATAAGAGCAAAAAGAATGCATAGTATAAGAAACATTCCTCTTAAAATCATTGTTATATCAATACTCTTGCAATGATCTTTTGTTGATACATGGTTAGTATAATGGAGAAAGGTCTTCATTAATATGAATATATATTATAAATTTATAAATGTAATTATGATTTAGATTATTTCTATTACTTTTTTTTATTGTTGTTTTTTTGACATTGTCATAACATAATAACTATGAAAAGTTATTATGAGTGCAGCCAAAAGCATTTGAGTTGCAAAGTACAAATTCCATGGTATTTCAGGAATTGGATAGTGTATCTTTGCGTTATTAGGATCGAATACATTATTAAAAAGGTTACTAGTAATAAGTGAATTCCATATCGTAAAATTGTATACTAATTCATAAATTGTTATTGTAGCAGCAATTATACTAATTATTTGAATAAATGTTTTTATTCTGACTGTGAGATTTCTAATTGTCTCTTCGTAAATTTTTATAGCAGTAAACCAAGATATTAAGGAAAAAATCATTAAAAAAGTAACTAATTTCATGGTTCCCTTAAAAGGAAATTCAGTTTCTACTAATATATCTCCTATGATTATTTTTCCTGTTGTGGTAAAATTAATTGCACTTTTATATCCACTATAAAAGGTAATTATTAACATTATCAATACACTACAATAGAATATGATTATTGTGTTTTTTTTTGACTTGACTAGTCTTTGATTAACTTTAATAAAATTCAATCATTATCATTGTTATATTAATTTGGTTATATTTTTTATTATATTTTATATTTATTTATTTATTTATTTATTACATAAAAATCATAATAGTGTTTCTCTTCAATGATGTTCGTTCTCTTTCTAAAGTAATACTCAATAATTGCAAAGAATGCAGGAAAAGTTTCTAAAATTCCTAAGACTAATGAAAAGAAGATGGCTTGAATATGCAAAATAATTTTTTTTGATATTGGATAATTTTTATTGTGTTTTAAGTTCAAGAAAAGACCTATCTGATAAGATAATAGCCACATAACATATGGGAATATCAATAGAATAGAAATAGGACCTATATCAATAGGATAAAAATTGGTACTATTACTAGATATTTCGTTTATTTTAAGGGAAATCTCTGGAAAAAATGACGGAAAAAAGGATGATAATATATATTGACTCCAAATTAGTGGATTGAAATTATTTTGTTCAATTAAAGTTTGAATAGCTGTAGTTAGCATTGGTATAAATGTCATAACATATAATATTGTTGTCGCTATTCCAGAAATGAAACCCATAAAATAGCTAGCCAATTTAAAACTAATTTTGAATCTATGCCAAAAAGGGAATTTATTGATATTCTGTAATGATCCAAGTATCCATCTTCTTCTTTGCATAAAATGATCTTTAATATTTAGAGGAGGCTGTTCTAATAATATACCACCATGCCATCCGAGTGCTTCTTTACCATATTTTTCATAAAGTTTATATCCAAATAGTTGATCCTCTGCTAAAGTAATACCAAAATTCCATCCTATCAAATCCTCCGCATCTGATCTGACAAGAAGATTGCTTCCATGCATATGTAGAGGAGGCGGATTGTTCATTTGTGAGACACAATCATAGCATCCAAATGGTCTTACTGATTCTGCTAACGCAGTCATAGGATTTGCTATTTCAAATTTTAGTGGATATACAATAGGACCTTCTGATGCAATTCCTTTACCTTCTCGTATGTATTTTAATAATGAAAGTAAAGTTTGATTAGTTACATAACTTTCATCATCCATATGAAAGATCCAAAATTTACTTGAATTTTCTCCCTTTTTTCGTCTATATTCTACAGCGAATTGTAATGCTCTAGATTTTTTTATTGCATTTGTTTTATATTCTTTATCTACTCTAATTATTTCACAGTTTTTTATTTCCTTGAATTTTTCTTTATCCTTTTCATCTTCAGTTACAATTGAAATTTTATAATTGCAATAATTAATTTTATTTGCTGCATTTATAATTGAATAAATACCTCTTTCTACAACTTTTGTTTTAGTTGCAGATCTTGTAGTAATTTGAAAAATAATAGTTGGATCATTATGAATTCTTCGAAGATCTTTTTCAATGAATATTTTTCTATTTCTAACGAATCTGATCATAGTTAAGAATGCAACAGGAATTGTAGAGAACCAAAACGTTAATAATATAATATATAAAATATAATTGAATGATTCCAACAAAAATGCTTTAACTTGTTATTAAATAAAACTTTATCTATATATACATCCAAGATTAATTTTTTGCTATATTTTTTATCATATTTTTATTCATTTATTTCTTCTTTAAACTAATTCATTTTAACAATTGAACAAAAAAAAAGGTATATGTAGTCAATTGACCTAAAGTATACAAGTGAACAGTAGTTTGCCTAGCAATAATAGTAGTGGTAGTGGTAGTGGTAGTGGTAGTGGTAGTAATAATAATACTTCCTTAAAAGTGCTAGAAGCTTATACTCGTGATGTTGGTAGAGGTATAGCACGTATAGATTATGATACCATGGATTCTTTAGCAGTTTCTACTGGTG
>DASVFI010000196.1:0-11216 GCA_036380115.1 Nitrososphaeraceae archaeon
TGCATTTGAATTGATTTTATTAAAATCTCTTTATTTGAAGGTTGAATCCTTAATTTATCATATACTTTGACTCTTCCTTGTTTAATTCCACCAAGGATAACTGTTCCAACACCTTTGACATCAAAGCTATGATCAATTGGCAATATAAGATCTCCTTCTCGCGAGTTAGAGTTAAGATCATTTATCTCGTTTTTTAAAATTTCAAGATTTTCTATTCTCTTAAAATTCTCAATGACAGTACCTTTGATCATCTTGGCAAGTCTTTGGTCATCTATATCATAAGAATGCAGCAAAAAGCCATTTTTAATATTTAAACTATCTATAGCTATTATTTGTTCTGCAAGATATTTGTCTAAGGCGGTTACATTTAAAACTACCACTTCCGTCATATTCAAAACTTGGGGCAATGTTTGAATTTTATCAGGAAAAGATACAGGAGCAACCATAGTAAATATCCGATCCTTTTGTTTTCTATCATATAGGACAATATCAGAAAGAGTTCCTTGTTTTCCAAATTCTTTAAGAAATTCATTGCCTCCGATAAATGATATATTCAAACTATTCAATATCAAAAAAATAGCAAATAAATCAATAAAATTGTTTATAAATTTGTCAGGTTAAAGATTATATGAATAATAGATAAAAATGAAGGAAAAAAAATTTTATCATCCGCTATTTTTACCTTTATTAGTAATAGGAATAATTATCTCAATTTTTGCAATTTTTATGATTTTTTTAGGTCAAAACATAGAACACGGAGAAGGATTCGAAATAATGGGAAAAAGATTCATAATTGCAGGCATTGCAACAATTGGATTAGGATATTTTGCAGAATATTACGACAAAATTAAAAATTCATTTATTATTATTAAATATTTTATAAAAAATGTTCTAAAAAATAATAAATCCTATAAATAAAGCTTAATATATCAACTAATCTTACTTGATGTAATCAAAAGTTAAGCTTTTATATTTTTATCTCTGTAAAAAAATCATGGCAGCATTAAATAATGATAAAAAAATTCATATAATTGTTCATGGAAACAGACAAATTTTTGATAAAGTCAAAAGTATGTTGATTGAAAAAAATATCAATGAAGATAATATCTCCATGGCATCTTTAGAAAAAGCGGGGGAAATTGGAGAATATGTAGCTATGACATGGCCTCCAATGGCTGCTAAAGAAGTGATAATAAGTGAGATTGTAGGAACAAACGCTGAAGGTAAAGGAATGGGAGCATGGGGATCAATAGAACAGAAAGAGATATTTAGGATTCCATTATAAAATCATTTTATATCGTTAACTATATCAACATAGTAATTTACATTTATAATACAATGGTACATTATTTATACTATATAATTTATAAAAGGTGAAAAGCTATATCAATTGAACAAAAGCAAACAGTTCTGAACCTTTACAAATCAGGCATTCCCTTTGAAGTAATTGCATTTCAGACAGATTTAGATATAGAAGAAATTCACAATATAATAAATTTAGAAGAGCAAAGACACTCAGGCAAAAAAATAAATGATGATTCCCCTTCTTCTCTAGCAGAATTTTATTTAGATTCAATAATAGACATTAATGAATTAATTAAGAATGCTCAATCACGAACATGGTCTGCATTACAAGCAAAAGAGTTTAATCTTTCATCCCATGATTCTAGACAAATATTAGAAAATCTTCTTGAATCAAAAACAAGACTTGTTATTATACATGTAGATTTAGTTGGATTTACTAGACTTTGTATGAATTTATCTGCTAATCGATTAGCAGACATTATACGAGCTTTCACTCAAGAGATGTCTATTTTAATAGCATCATATGGTGGTTACATATTGAAATTTGTAGGCGATGCAGTACTAGGTTTTTTTTTAGTAAAATCAGAGAAAAAAGAAGATGATAAAATCCCATGTCTTAATGCAGTAAATTGTGCTCTCTCTATGGTCAAGGTAATTAGATATGGAATTAATGCTATTTTAAGTCAATATGACTATCCTGAAATACATGCTAGAATAGGAATAGATGTAGGAGAAAATGTTGTTGTTCAATATGGCTGGGAAACAAATCTAACACAATATAAAACTGAAAAAGTAGAAACAAAAAAGCCAATTATAGATATTTTAGGATATACAATAAGCATAGCAGTTAAAATGACTTCGCTTGCAGAACCTGATCAGATTGCAATTGGACAATTCGTGTATGAGTCTATTGATAAAAGTCAAAAAGATAGATTTAATGAATTACCTATACATACAGAAGTATGGAACTATATTTCTAGTACGTCAGGAAGAATATACAGAATTTACGGAAGTAAAAGAGATTAGAAATTATTAATAGATTCCATCTGTTCCTTTTAATAAAAAAATTCTGTCATAATTTTTGCTTGAAAATACTTGAAAGTAAAAGATTTTACGTAAATTTTGATTAAGAATCATAATAAAATGTTAATTTAGTATAGAAAAAATTAATTATTTCTTCAACCCTGACTAATTTTTTATTCAATTTTGCAATACAATAGATCGTGTATTATGCCTTTATTAATAGACTCAACATAAAATCAAAAGCATAAAATTCTATAAAGATATCATAACAGTTATGTTTTAATCTACATCATTTCATATCTAAAAACTTTTTCTAGTTTTAAATTTGAATGTTATATATATACAGAAAAGAATAGTAGTAGAAGTGGGAATTACCAAGGGAAAAATTATTATTCATAATTTTGAAAGTTCAGTATTAAAATTTAACCCATTGAAGGATCCATATAATAGGGAAATTATAGTATATCTTCCTCCTAATTATTCCCAAAGTCAATCCAAAGGATTCCCTGCCCTTTTTGGCCTTTCAGGCTTTGGTGGTAATGGGAGAACTTTTTTCAATTTAGATCCTCTTAGTGAAAACATTGAAGAAAGAATGAATAGATTAATTTCTGAAAATAAATGTGGACCTATGATTTTAGTTATTCCAGATTGTTTTACAAAATTTGGAGGAAATCAATATATAAATTCCACCGCAACAGGAAGATATGAAGATTATATAGTTAATGAACTTATTCCATTCATACAAAACAACTACAATATTTCTTCATTTGGCTTGTGGGGTAAATCTTCAGGTGGATATGGCTCCCTTGTTTTAGGGATGCGCTATCCTGAAATTTTTAAGGCTATTGCTTGTCATTCTGGAGATGCAGCATTTGAATATTGTTATTTACCAGATTTTCCTAGCGCTTATACAAGTTTCAAAGAAGCTGGAGGAATTAAAAATTGGTTTGATCAATTCTGGAATAAAGCCAATAAAAAACAAAAAAAAGATTTTGTAGCCTTGAATATTTTAGGTATGGCAGCACATTATTCTCCTGATTCAACATCACAATTAGGCGTGAACCTTCCTTTTGATATTGAAACTGGTGAATTAATTGATGAAATGTGGAAAATGTGGAAAAAATGGGATCCTGTAAACATGATAAACTATTATCAAGATAATCTCAAAGAATTAAATTGCCTGTACCTAGACTGTGGAACCAAGGATGAATTCAACCTTTACATCGGAGCTAGAATAATCCACCAAAAATTAGAAAATATGAATATAAAACATCACTATGAAGAATTTGATGGTGGTCATTCTAACACAAGTTTCAGATACGATACTTCTTTTCCAATACTATATTCTGCACTCTCATAAAAAAATATAATTGTCTTTAATTTAATATAATCATCTTTCAATTTATTTCTAAATTTGAATTTACATAAAATAAATATTATGATGATATAAAAGAATAAACTTAATATCATCTATAAAAGAAAGATGTAAACATATCCTATAACGCAATTGAATTCACTTTATATATGAGGATTTCATATGACTATACGTAAAGAAATGAATAGAACAAATTCTCTAATCATTTTTGCATCGATAACGTTGGGTACTTTTTTGTTATTTAATACCACAACGATGATCAATGTGTCTGCACTCGAAGATAAAGAACTATCTTATTATTCACCAGAAGCATCAGTACATAATCCAGATATGTACGACGAATATGATGATAATTATGAAATTGAATATTATGAAGATAGGTATGGTAAGCCATATTATATAGAATAAATATCACATTCTGCTATATCTATTTTTTATTTTCTTTAATTAATAATTTATAAAATTAAGTATAAAACTATTTTATGAATTGACTCGTTCTACAACAACTGGTTTAAATTAATTGTTATCAATTATTATACAGTTAAAATATATCTATATATGTTCCTAGGTTCAAAAATAAAATAAGATTATAGCTGTAACAATAATTACCATATTCTATTGATCTATTACTTTGGTTGCAATGAAAATCTAAGGGTCATATCTGAGTTTTCCTCTGGATGTTTTTCTCGTTCCTTTGTCAATTTAAAAAGACTATTACTATCTAAAATAAAATGGACTGTTACATTGGAAGAGTTAGAGTACCTATCTACAGAAACAGATGCAGAGCTAATTTTACTATGATCAATGCCATTAATTGTAGTTAAATATTCTTTTGTGTTAAAGAATTCATTAAAAGTATCGGGAATCTTTATTTCCATATGAATGTAAATAAATCCTTCTTCAATTCTAGTCATATTATATTTGAAAGGAATTTCAAATGATATTTTTTTAGATTGTTGGTCATAGCCATAACCTACTATCTTGTCATTTAATGACAAGATAGTAAGCCTTTTATCATGACTGCATATATCCAGATCCAATATATTTCCTAAACTTAGATATGAATCAAATTTTAAAATGATATCTTTATTATTGAGACCAGCAGTAGCATTAGCTAAATTAACATTTACTTTTAAGTGGTAAACACCACTATCCAAATCCGGTTTATCAATAACTATTACTCCATTTTCATCAGACCTTATAACTTTGCCATTATAATCTTTATCAATGTTATACTTATGGATCTCTTTATTATTATTTATATAATTGGTTTTGTTAGAATCAAATTGAAGAATTAATGTTCCATTTTTAGAAAAGAATGATCCATTTAAAAATACTTTCTCTGTAATTTTTCCATTATTAAAATCATTTTTTAATATATTAATTGTATAAAGGTTTGGGACATATGTTATATTTTTGTCTATATCTAATAACTTAAATATAAGAGATTTTTTTTCATTGGTATTTGACTTGGCCATAGACGGTTGAAATTCAACGTTTAAACTTAATGATGTGTCATTTAAATTGAGTGGTGGTAGATAATCAATACCAAAATTATTTCGTATACCATTACCATAAACATTCTGAAATATCAGAAAATAAACTGATAAAGATATTGTTAATAATGACGATATAGCTAAAATTTTTTGCATATATTCTCAGTCTAGTAAAAGATATATTATTACATTAATTTAAAAAAAAGGAATACTTTTTCTGTTTATCGAAACAGAAAATTACAGATACTTTCGTTGAAATTCCTCATGCATTCTTTCTTTAATTCTTCAGGAAAATCTCCTTGGCCATTATCAAAATCTTTAGGATTAAGTTCATCAAATGGAGGAATTTGATCTAATTCATTTAGTGGTCTTTGAATAATCTCAAGAGTAACTTGAACATTTATCATTTTATTATCTCTTAATATTACAAGTTTTACAATATCTCCTTCTTTTTTATTCTTCAAATAATCGGTTATATCTGAAACTGAATTTACTGACTGATTATCTATTCCAATTATTAGATCTCCGCCTAATCTGTATTGTGTATTATTTATAATTTCTACTTTATAACCGCCTCGTATTCCTGCTTTATCTGCTGGACCGTTGGAATTTACATCGATTACAAGGAAACCACGAGCTTCGGTAAGGTTCATTTTCTCTGCAATATCAGGAGTTACATCTATACCAGTTATTCCAAGTGAAGGATGTTTTGTTGAGTTAGCAAGAGTTTCAGAATCTGGTCTTGCTTCTAAGGTAGTATTTTTCTCTTGAACAATGCCGTCTCTAATAATTGTTAACGAAATTTTATCGCCAACTGATTTTTCCCGTTCTAGATGAGAAAGTACATCATCTATCTTTCTTACAGGATTCCCGTCAATAGCTAGAATAATATCACCACCAAGCTCGACTTCTCTTCCATCTATCATATCAATTTTATCGCCACCTCGTATTCCTGCTTTATCTGCTGGACCGTTGGAATTTACATCGATTACAAGGAAACCACGAGCTTCGGTAAGATTCATTTTCTCTGCAATATCGGGAGTTACATCTATACCAGTTATTCCAATCCAAGGATGTTGATAAGAACCCTTTTCAATTAATTCTGGTATTACTTTTTTTAATGTATTGGATGGGATTGCAAATCCAACTCCTGCATATACACCAGTATTAGAGAAAATTGCAGAATTAATTCCAATTACCTCACCATTGAGGTTAAATAAAGGACCTCCAGAATTACCCGGATTGATGGCTGCATCAGTTTGGATAATATCGGGTATTGAAAATGACACGATTCTATCATCATTCCCAAAGATATTTTCCGGTGCTGATGGTAGTAATCTGCCTAATCCACTAACAATACCATCTGTAAGGGACCCAGATAATCCAAAAGGATTACCAACAGCAGCAACACGTTCTCCAACAATTAGAGTAGATGAATTACCAAGTGTTAATGGAAATAGTTTTTCCTTTGGAACATCGTTTAATAATACAACAGCAAGATCGCTCTGAGGATCTGAACCTATAACTTTACCTGTATAAATTGTCCCATCAGAAAATGTAATATGAAGGTCTTTAGCTCCTGATGTGACATGATTGTTAGTAATAATATGGCCATTAGTATCATATACAAATCCTGAGCCTAATCTATTACCTAATAGAGTTGTTGCTTCATCTTCACTAGAAATCTGGACTACTGATTTTTCAACCTTTTTGAACAAGTCGGAAAGAGGATTCGTTTGATTAATAGTATTTTCAATTGCAAAAGAATTATCTACACTATAGGTGAATGTAATTAAAGTCATCAAAGAAACTGCCATCATTAATAATGCTACCTGATTATAGAAAAATTCTCTAGTTTTTGTGAAAGTTAGATTTTTAGGATTCAATATTCATATGATAATGGTAGGTATGTATATTTCTTGATAATAACTTGAATACATTCACTATATAGATTCCTACTAATTTATAATATTATAAATTTGTATATAGACTTAAAGTGATCTATATTTTTTGGTCTATATATTATAAAGATAGTCTCACAATAAAATATAGAACATGAAAAGTTAAGGACTTGTACCTATAACTACTGCCTCTAAGAATATGCTACTATGATAGAGTTAGAATTGTTTTTATGAAAAACTAGAGCAATACTAACAAAACCAAATGTATCAGGACTAATCTTAGAATTAGTGATTGTGAATGGTTAAATTCACAATATTCTTAATGGTAAAGCAAATACTACTTCACAAGGTTTCAATACCTGAGCATTTACAGAAGCCGAATAAGGAAACCGTTTTTCGATAAATTATCCCTATTATGTTTAGTACAAGCAGAAAAGAATATTTTGAGTTTTCTAATCTTAATAGAACTATAAAAATAAACTGAACTGTAAATAGAATAAAAAAACTCCAATAACAATAAGGAATCTCTATTATTAATTTATTTTTTTAATTAGATGATTTTTTAATTTTATTTTTATACCTAGACTATATCCTATAAAATAATATCATATTTTAAATGTTATTATTAATAATCAATAAGAAGAAATATTTGAAAATATCTAAATTGAATAATGAAAGACAATGAAACTTTTTTAATTGAAAACATGAATGGTCATCAAATCAGAGAAAAGGTAAATGATGAAACTATTGCATTATTAATTTTAGGAGCTTGTGAAAATCATGGAGATCACTTACCATTTGGATCAGATTTCATTTTCCCTTTAGAACTGGCAAAAAGAGTAGCTATTAAAATTAAAAATATGGTAATTTTTCCTCCCATTCCATACGGTGTGAGTAGTCATCATAAAAAATTTTTTATGACTATTAGTTTAGGTACAAATACTTTAATAAGTATAATTGAAAATATACTTGAGAGCATATATAATAATGGTATACACAAAATTTTAATTATAAATGGTCACGATGGGAATATCGCCCCAATAGAAATTGCTTCTAGAAATATAAAAGATAAATATTCAAATATCACTATAGCATGTTTAGAATCATGGTGGGAATTAATTGGAAAACTCTCACCTAATACCTTTGATATATGGTATGGACTTGGTCATGGTGGTGAAGCTGAAACTTCTGCATTGATGAGAATTCGACCAGAACTAGTCGATAAAAATAACATTCCAGAAGATACAATTCCTAATCTACCAAAGCACCTAAAAATATATTGGACAATGGATGAACTTACTAAAACCGGTGCTACAGGATCTGCAACAAATGCTTCAGTAAATAAAGGAGAAATTATTTGTAAAATTTTAGAAGATATCTTAATTTCCTTTCTAATAGATATGGAAAAAGCGCAATGGAAATATGGATTACATATTTAAAATATTATCTATGGTTTTTTAATAGGTAAGAAGAGGATTTAAGAAACTATTTGAGAAAGATTAATGAATTAAGCATTGTTTGTATTATTGGAAAATATTTGTCATATTGATCGAGCACTGCTTTATAAGTAAATAGATATATTTTGTCATTATTTTTAGTGATAAGTTGAAGAGATTGTCTTTTCTCTTCACCATCCATTGCAGTAAAGACTATTTTTTTTGCAGGTCTTTTATCAGCAAGAACTGCATCAGAGGATTCAATTAATTGAAAATCTTTTAAGTTTTCTGTAAGATTTTTTATATGTACATTTTTGATTGCATTTAGTGATACATTACTCAAACTCATAGAAGATATTCCTAATCCTGCTGGATAAATATATTGACTCGTATCTAAAATAGGAGCAACAAAAGTAACGAAATCATTAAGACGTTCTTCTTTTTGCCAATTTGAAGGATATTGGATATTTATCTTTAGCTTTGTATTTTCATATGGTATAAAATTTACTTGTTGATTTCCTGAATGAAAAAAACCATAGACATAATGTAACGTGTTCGCAGAACTATTTGTTAATATAAATAACAAAGATATAAAAATAATATAATTCCTAATCTTTAAGAATTCCATATAGTACGACAAGATAATGCAATATTTTATTTTTTCTAATTTTAGATTGAGATTAACCTTTTTTGAATATTACTTTTATTTTATTAGAATATTAATAACAAACAAATTACGTTATAAAATCAAGTAATGTTACCGTATCTTTTTTACTTTTTGTAGAAGGTATTTTCTTACTATTTAAGAGTGGCAATCCAAATTCCATTTTTCTTTTATTTACTTCATATCTTAAATATTTCATTATAGATTCTGAATATTCTCTTTCAGCAATGAGATTTTTTTTAGAGTTTAAAGGATCTTCAAATTTAAATATTTTTTCGTAATTTTTTATAGAATCATCTATATTTAATATTTTTAAAATATATTTTATCCTTTCCCATATATCATATCGTATTCTTAAAATTGCGCCAGTGATATATTTAACTCCAATATCACTTGCAGCATCAAGTATACTGGAAATATCTTTTGCAGAATCAGTTATCAGGGGAATAATAGGATCAATATTAATGACACATTTTATACCAGATTTGGAAAATTTTTCTATTACCCCGAATACTGATTTTGACGTTGGTGTGCCTGGTTCAATTATCCTTTTTAAATTCTCTTTGTTTGTAGTAATAGACCATACAATGAAACAATTATTAGAATAGTCTTTGTGCAATTCCAAATCTCTTTCAATTATAATAGACTTGGTAAAAATATAATAAGGAATTCCAAAACTTTGTAGAACCTTAACACATTTTCTAGTAATAGAATATTTTAGTTCAGCGGGTTGATACGCATCAGTTGCAGATGCTATCATTACAGGATTAATTTCATCTTTTTTCCAAGACTGTATCTGTTTTATTAATAACTCAGCAGCATTAATTTTTGTATAGATATGATCATAAAATTCTGGTGACCATTCATATGTAGCATAACAATAACCGCATCGATGTTGGCAACCATTATAAGGATTAATAGTAAGACCTACGCTCCCATATACAAAAAAATTATGAAGGATTGATTTACTTTCTTTAGTACTAATAAGAGGTGTTGATATTTTATACCACGAATTCATATTAATTAAATTCGCATTACTATAACTAATTAATGATATAGTACTAATTGATCAGGGAGAGGGGGCTATTAATTATAAGAAATAAACATATTACTAATATAAATATAGGAGAATGTAATTAGGATATTACATAATAAGTATAATAATTATTTCTAAAAATCTTAAAATATAGATAATATGAAGATATTGTATCAATAGTAATAATTGCTTAAAAATTATAATGAGGATTTGCAAGAGATACTATCCCCTATAAGAAAAGTGACTAATCTTCTCCTATTATTTGAGCTACAACTTTCCTTTCTCTACTACTTGTATCCAACTCTACAAAGACAATCTGTTGCCATGTTCCAAGAGAAGTTTCACCATTAATGAAAGGTATTGTTAAGCTTGGACCTATTAAAGATGCCTTTACATGTGCATGACCGTTGGAATCATAAATTTGATATGGAAAGAAGAAATGATTACTTAATTAATTAAATCAGAAAGCCATAGCCCCCTATGAATGGGAGAAATTTATTATTAATTAGAAGGCTATGGTATCAGATTCCAGAATACAACTATTCTATATTATAGATAAAATACATACATAATAAAATATTTAAAAAGTATAAAATAACTAGATGCTAATAATGATTTCACTATTATTAACATCTATACACCTTTATTTGTGATTTTCATCCCTCCTAAATGTGTATAAAATTATATACATTAAAGTATAAAACGATTTGAGACAAATTGTTCAAATGTGGTAGAAAAGCCATAGCCTTTGAGAGTACAACATCTAGTAATGATTAGACTATGGCTTGAGAGCAATTGACGATTTTGTTTGTAAAATAACTATAAACAACAAATTATTTAGTAATTGAGGGATAATTTATTGGTAAAAGATAAAACAAAGCCATAACCCTCTATAATGAATCCATTCTACCTGATTGTTTTATAGAAGGCCATGGTGTATCTATTGCTTCCTTAGAGTGGGAAGTCAATTTATATTGAAA
>DASVFI010000197.1:0-10379 GCA_036380115.1 Nitrososphaeraceae archaeon
TATTATTTCGGCTGCATTGCCAAAGGTCACGTTTAAAAGAGATCCTAGAGTAGATCCATAATGGGTAGAAAGATGTTCTGTTGAATCACCTATGAGTTTTGCAAGTGGTATTAATGCTATTACTGCAATAATAAATAAAATAATATGATCAGCATGAACTAAATCTAAAACAACTGAAATAGGTACAAAGACAAGGAGAAAAATAAATAATAGAAGATTTTGTAAATTTCATGAAGTATTTTTGATAATTAATAATGGCTGTTATTTCAATGTTTATTGATAATAACAATATATTCAATAAAATGTAATTTTAAAGAAAAATCCTTTTTCATATTGATTTCATTTTATTTTTTGGTTCTATTAATTCATCGGGTGTTGTAAATTGGTGTTGATTTTTGGGTGTTAGAGGCTACAATAACACCATGTATCTATATGTGAAATACTATCTATTGTCTATAGTAGCAATAAAAGTAAAAACAGGTAAAATAAAAGCTTGTTGATTTTAGTAGGGAAGGAAAGAGCAAAAGAACAAAAATAATTGTACTCAATATTGACAGAATTATAAGAGCATTAGTCTTCATAGTATTATATTATACAATTTAGTTATACAATTTAGTTATACAATTTAGTCATTATACATTTATGGAGTTTTTTGTTCTCTTGAATCTAGAGATGTTTAATTCATGAGTTGTTGATTATCAGTCTGTGGTTTCAAAAAGTCTGGTATTAGAACTTGAACATAGTATGCCGAGAAAAAATAGTCTAAATGATTCAAAACAGTAATATTATCAAATGTAAAAAATGCCAACCACCTTTAATTATAGAAGAATTAGATATCCATATTGTTTTACCAAAACAATTGTTAATTTTAGAGTAGATACAGAATCAAATGAATATTATGCTTTTGATGGAAAAAGTGGTATCGTTGGTTTCTCTAATGGTTGAGAAAATATTCACCCAATTTCAAACACTCACCCAAACCAACAGAACCTATTTTTTTATTACTTGTTTTTCTTTTAGTGCTAGTATACCAGCAATAACAAATAAAATAAATCCTGGTATTCCAAAAGGTATTCCAAAAAAGTTACCAGTAACTAATACTAATATTCCATAAATAATTAAAGCTATTCCCAAAAATTTCGTATTTTTTATATAAAATATAGAAACTATTCCTGCTAAACTAATAATAAGTAAAATGAAAACATGTAAAATAGTACCTCCCAAAAAAAGCCCTAAAAGGGGTATACCAATAAATGAATTTATAAAAAAGTATATGAATAAAATTATAATAGACGCTATTATTCCTAAAATAGCATTAATTATTGTTAATTTTTTGTATAATTTCACTTTATATTTAATTCATAATAGTATATTAATCATTAATATTACCTTAAAATTTCCAGAAAAGAAATAGATTAACATCTCTAATTTAAACTCATTATTAATCAAGTTCTCGAATGTTATTTTAAATTAAATTTATCGAGAAGTTTTCATTAATAACTTCTTTTATGACATTTTTAGTAATTACAGAATGATATATTCCTTTTAGCCAATTTCTAATTCCATTTTTATAATGTGTTATGATCTATGTTTGTATTATTATCATTAATGAATATATAGTTAATTCTTCTATGTAGATATAACTAATTCTACAATTTTAGAATCAGTATAACTGATTGCTGTATAATATATACTAATTATCCTTTCAATGATATATAAATAGACTATTAAATTGTAATATTATCATATTGTATCAAAATTTGATAATGACTTCCACAAATACCAACTAGCTATACTTCTATATGGCTTCCAAATATTAGAAAGATCTATAATAGACTGTTCATCAGGATATTCAGGATTAAAATACCATCTTTGTATAGCTTTTTTTATTCCAAGATCTTTTAAAGGAAATACATCTTTTCTTTCAAGGCAAAATATCAAAAACATTTCTGCAGTCCATCTGCCTATTCCTTTCAATTTTGTCAATTCATTGATAATCTCCTCATCTTCTTTTTCTTCAAATGAGTTTAAATTTATATTTCCTTTAATTATATCAGTTGATAAAAGTTTTATATATTCTATTTTTTTATTCGATAAACCAAAGGACTTCATTATATTATCAGCAGTCAGAATAATAAATTGAGGCTGAACGTAGTATTCATTGTTATTATAGTAGGAAATAAATTTTTCATAAATTGATTGTGCTGCTTTTCCTGTTAATTGTTGATAGATTATTGCCTCAACTAATGCAAGAAAGGGATTGTGTCTTATTTTAATAGAATATGCTCCAACAGAGTTAATGATTTTGTTCATTGTAGGGTCGATTTCTTTGAGATATTTTATTGCATCATCTATATTCAATAAGTAAAACCTTTTTCTATAAATGGTTATTTAAAATAAATTAAAAATGTTTACAATAACAAATTTGAACATATCATAAAAAAAGTTATCTATTTTAATGGAAATATTCTACCATTCTTTTAGAATTTTCATTATCATTAATTACTATAGAATGATAATTATTCTCTTCTTCATTTATCTCAGCATGAGAAATAAGAAAGATCTGTTTAAAGCTTTGATCTTTCATCAAAATATTCATTATCACATTTCTACGGAATTCGTCAAGACTGGTCAGAGGTTCATCCATTATAATAAAATTTATCATAGGAACTTTTTTTTCTACATGTTTAAAAGGTCTGATTGTTGACATAAGCTTTGATATAGAAATTCGCAGCGCAAGACCAAGAGCTGATTCATCACCACCACTTAGTTGTTCTTTATTTTTTGTTATGTTATCTTTATTGTCTACCAAAGTCAAGGTTAGACCATGAGATATTCTATCTTTTATTTTTCTCATTGTAGAGGATATATTAGTAATTTCATATCTACCTTCCGTAAAAGGTATTAAATAAAAATTTGTACTTTTCATTAAAATATCAGATAACCTTCCTTCAACAATATCTGTAGAAATAAATCCATCTACTTCTCCTAATAAAAATAGAAGGTGTTTTAATAAATATTCATTTTCTTTAAGTTTCTCTTCTGCAGTTCTTAAATTAATTATTTTCTTTCTCCTTAATTGAATATCTTCAATTAAAAAAGAAATATCTCCTTGAATATTTTCAATAATTTTAGTTTTTTCCTCAATTCTTATTGAAATATCAAGTCTTTTTGAAATTAATTGATCAATGCCATTACAATGAAAATTTTCTAATAAATTATTAATATTTAATACTTTTAAATTGTCACAATATTTTTGTAGACTTAACTTATTTGATTGAAGCTTACAAAAAATATCGTTTTTATCATTCTTGAATCTATTTATTTCTTTCTCCATTTGATTGAATTTAATTTTTTCAGATTCTATTCTATCTTTAAAATTTTTTACTAATTCTTTAGATGAGAAAATATTATTTTCTATCTTTGTTATTGTAGATATAAGATCATCTATTATCTTTGAATTTAAATTGGTTAGTTCATCATATTTCTTATAAACTTCTGAAATAGAATTTAACTCATCATAAAAATTGAATTGTTTTTCTATTATTCCATTTATGATGGTATCTATAACTTCTATTAATTGTCTTGCTTCTTTTTTTTCTTCAAATTCTATTTCAGTTTTCTTTAATTTTTTTTCCAATAGATTTATCTCTTTTTTTACTAAATTTTCTTTATTAGATATATTTTCTCTTTCTCGTTTTAGATCAAATATCAATGTATCTTTATTTTCATTAATAGAACTACTACATATTGGACATGTATCACTATCTTGTATATACTCAATGCTATTGGTCTGAATTTCATATAATAGCTGATTGGAAGTAAGAAGTTTTTTATGTTCTTCTAATATTGCTAATATTGATATCCTTTCTTTATCAGTCTTTTCTAATTCAAGTTGATTTTTTTCTTTAACTTTTTTAAGTTCTTCTACATTATGTATTGAAATATTGTGAATATCTATATTTAACTTTTCATTTGATTTTAATATCAAGTTTTTTATTTGTTTTTCATCATTATCTATTCCTTTTAATATATCATTAGCTCTTCTTATACTATCTTTTGGTGGATACTCTTGTAGCTCTTTTAAAAGTTCTACAATTTTAGAATCTAACAGAATTATTTTATCTTGAAAATCTTTAATTCTATTTTCTTGGACTAATAAACTTTCTTTTTTATAAGTATACATTTTTTCAGTATATTCTAAATCCTTTTTATATTTCTCTATATTTTCAATATACTTTTTTATTTCATATAATTGCTCTTGAAGAGGAAATTTAATTAAATTATCTTTCTCATTTTTTATTTCTTCCAATTTTAACTCCAGTTTTTCTTCTTTTTCCTTTAAAATTTGTTTTTGCTTTTCCAGTTCATTTTGTTCTGTTAAAAGGCTTCCAATTTGTATTTTTAAATCCTTAATTTCTTCATTAACACTATTAACTTGATTCTTTAAATTTTTCTTTATATGTTCATCAAAATCATTTAATCCGAATAACTTCTTAATCAGTTCCCTTAGTTCACTTGGATCTGCAAGTGCAAGTTTATCCACTTCTTTTTGTCTAATATACACGGTTTTTTCAATCACTTCTGGATATACTCCCAAAAGTGATTCGATTTCTTGATTAACAATATTCGGACCTCTACAAAGTTGAATAAATTTATCTTCGTTTCTCTCTTTTTTAAATAGCAATGCAGAAGACTTTACTGAATCATTTTGAGGATTATGAAATGACCTTTTTTTTGTAACTTCAATTGTTCTTATTACTCTATATACAATATCACTAATTTCAAATGTAATAGCTACTTCACATTTAGATTCTCCTGTCTTAATCAGTGATTTTCTGTCTCTTTCAGCCATAAGATGTTCACCAAGAAGGCCCCATAGGATTGATTCTATTATGCTTGTTTTACCCATTGAATTTTTACCTTTAATAAAAAAAAATCCTTCCCCAAAATATCCTTCACATGGTATTGAGATATTATCAAATGGTTTGAAATTTTTTGATTCTATTTTCAAAATCTTCATAAAAATCACTATTGGTTCTTTAATGATTCAAAGAAAAGTTTTCCAAGCATGTCTGAATCTAAATTATGTTTTTTTAGATCATCTTTTCTAGTTGATGTAATATATTTTTTAAATTCCTTCTCTGGATCTTCTATTAAGTATTCAATAAATATATTATCTTGTCTAATTTGTTTTATAATATTATCGTCATAATATTTTGGTGTTTCTAGAATAAATTCTACTATATTATACTCATTGCTATTTAATGTGATTCTATTTAGATAAGATGAGATTTCATTGATATTGAAAAGTGAGCCATAACTTCGATTACCTTTTATAATTATTCTAACTCTAGCAGCAGTTTGATAATTATAAGATATATTAAGTGCATTTTTCTCAAATATACGTTTAATACGATCAATAACCATAAAATTAGTATCATCTGGAAAAATTTCTACATCATCCTGTACTATTTTTCTCTGTTGTGGTAAAAGTTTCGGAGTTACTCTAATTTTAGATTTGGAAAATGAATCATTAATATCTATCATCAAATAACCCTTTTGATAAGATTCTTCACTAAAACTCCACAATTCTGTTGATCCAGCATACCATGCATTATCATTGACTTGTTGCATTTTATGATTATCTCCAAGCCCAATATAATCATAATTTCCCATCAAAAAGTTGCTATGCAATGTCTGATTTTCTATCATACCATGAGCTAAACCTACATTTATCATATTAGGATCGATGTTATTGTTTTGTAATGAGATCCAATCTTCATATTTTGATAATAATTGTGGTAAGTCATTGGATTCTATAGACGGATGTGCATGAATTCTTAAATTTAGATTTGGAAAATCCTTGAATAAGGGTTGTTGATTTCTTATACTGTCTCTTATATCAAAATAAGTAAAAAGATATACATTATTAAATAAAATGGTGTATTCAGTTAATGGTGAAATTCTATATTGCATATAACGACCATGATTTCCATCGATTATAACAATGGGAATATTATTTTGATGTAATTTTTTGAATGTTTCTGCGGCTACTTTTCTTGCAAATTCTGGTGGCGGAGAAGGATCAGTTCCTGAAGGAGTCTCAAAAAAATCTCCGCTATGAATTATGATATCAGGTTTTTCATCTTTATCAAGATTTATTATTTCATCTATAAATCGCCTCCAAGAATTATAAAAATCATCTTCTAATGGTTTAATCTCTTGATTAATGATGGAAGATCTGGTTCTTTTTGGTCTCTTTCCAAGATGAGTATCAGAAATGTGAATTATTCTCATATTAGTCGCATTTGGTTTTCGAAAAAGAAATAATTAAATTATATGATAATAAACATAACAATTAAAAATCATAATCATCCTGAGTATAAGTTAAACTATTAGATATGCTCTTTTCTCTATATGAAAGTAACTTATTTTCTTTTACAAATGTCTCTGATGAATTAAAAACATTTAGAAAAAGTGGAGTACCTGCAAAAGAAAGAGGAGATACCGGTCCTTGACTCATAAAAGCATATTTTCTGGATTTAGTACTAAAGGAACTTGCTGGATCAGTAAATGATTGATATAATTTAAGTGCATTATGATCAGATACTAATTCTTTTAGAGTAGCCAAATCGCTTCCTAAAGATAAGCCAAAACCACAGAACATTATCCTTAATTGTTGAAGAATATCTTTATGTATACTTGAAAGTGAAGTGCTGATAAACATCCATCCTAATCCATATTTTCTAGTTGTTCTTACTGCATCCAAGAGAGTAAGTCTTAAATTTTCAAGATCAGAATTTTCATATTTTTCTCTTCTTGCAAATCTATGTGCTTCATCAAGTACAACTAAAGTATTTAGTGAAATATTTTGTTGCCAACTCTTTTCCCCTAAATTGATTAAACCGTACAAGATTCTTTTTAGAATTAATGCCTGTATAGTTTCATTCCAATAATCTAGTTTTAGATGATGAGCACTTTGTAAAGAGAGATCTACTATAACTAACGGTTTTTCATTGTTGGTAAATCTTTTTAATAGAGAATCTACAGTTTGTGCACCGGGTCTATAATGAAATAATTGACAAATAGGCTTCCAAAATCTTTCATATAAATAATTTTCATCTATTTCTGAAAGGACTGTATTTAGTCTTGCTCTTGGTTCAGCAGTAGAATATATTAATAGCTGAATATTAGGATTACGCAAGATATCAAGTACTTGTTGAAATGCTTCCAATTCAACAAGATTAGTAAGACTTATGTGTAATCTATTTTTTATTTCATTTATTAAGACACTAACTGCGTCTCGTTTATTTTCTCCTTTTATAGACAAGTTTGGAAAAAAAGAGGATTCGTATAAGATTTCCTCAAATAATTCCCACCTATCTAAGATTAAGTTTCGTATATTGACTATTTCAAATTTCTTTCCTAATGATTTTAGTATTTCTTTAATATTTAAATTAAAGTCATTATTTTTTGGTCTATGATTTAATCCATTAGGATTATCAAACATTATATCTTTAGAAAATTCACCTACTGGATCAAATACAAAGAGCCCCATTTCTGGATATTTGGAATATGCCATTAGAATCATCTTTGCTAAAGTTGACTTACCAGAACCAGTTGTACCAAATATACCTAAATGATATGCTTCTCCTGCACCATCAATTTCATCTCCAAAATGTTTAAACCACATAGGTAATTTGGTCTGTGATCCATAAACATATCCTAGATAAAATATTTTATCTAAATGTTTTTCGAGTAATGAATTTAGAATATTATCATTTGTTACATGTATATAAGTTCCTGTAGCAGGCACAGTACCTAATAAGCTGGTTTCAAAGAAATTCTCATCTTTATTATTACTAAAAACTGCACTACATAACAGTTTTCCCACATGCGTATCTTGAATTCCACTTATAGGATTCACTAAGCCTCTTTGTCTAGCAACAGACTTTATAGTTGGATCTTCTAGAAGTACATTTTTGAGCTCTATTTCTGTAATTTGTCCTAAAGAATAATGAGATCTAGATTCTTGTATATATCTAAAAATTACAAGTTCTCCTATTAGTTTTTTAGTTACAGCATTTTGTAATATATTTAAACTTATTTCACTGGTTGATGATGGAGATCCAATAGTACCAATTGGTTCGGTATCGGATAAGAGTTGATTTAATTTTATATCGCAATTCAAATATGCTTCATTATTTTTTATATTATTATTATTATCATTATTGTTTATATTATTTGCAATCATATCTATCACATTCCACTTTCTGTTCTGTATGAATGCATAATAAAAATGATATCAGATATATTTTCATCATTTTTTTCAAATTCGGTCATGCTTTGTGTCAAGACCTGTTTGTATGCAGGAATAGCAGGTGCAATATGTTTAACCATCCTATCAGCAAGATAAAGAGGATAAGGCTCCATAATAGAAGGAATGGAACATTGGCTTTTGATTGCTTGAATTAATGCATATAATCTATTATTATCATTTGCTACTGAAGATGAAATCTCAATTCTAATAGCTGGCGACCATTTGTAAGGTTTGTAATATATAACATGTAATCCTTTAATCTCATCAATAACTCTCATCATTAAATCTTCAAGTTCATCATTATGTTTTACATTATCCATAGTAGGAAGTTTCTTATGCCAATTTTCTTGTAATGCAAATGGTTTGGGAATTGTATATTCTCCTTCATTTAAAATTAAAGTTAGAATAGCTCTATCATCATAATCTGTAGGCCATTCAAAAAGATCTCCAATATCATTTCTTGAAGTATATTTAGGAATTCCTATCCACTGTCTTCTATTATCGTTTGATGCTAAAATTTTATTATAAGATATTAAAAAATTCTTATAATTATCTCGTATTTGATTTGCTGTAACGCTCTTTCGTTTTTCAATAAAATCTATAGCTTTATACATATGAATAAGTCCAGTAGTAAGAGAGCCATCTAAAAAGATTAATTCATATGGTGCCGATGCTGCAAGGTTTATCTCCATTTCTATCATTAATCCTCTTGCTGCAATCATATTTTCAGGGTCATGTCTTTCTGGATTTATAAAGACATTATGATTTGGAGAATTCCATTTTCCTTTTTGATATGTAGACATTAATCCTTCTACCCCTACAGTGGCGATAGCTATGAGATCTGTACCTAATAGACGTTCAATTGCAAAAGATCCATCGATGCCACAAGAAGTTAAGATTTTATGCGACTTAATTTCTGTATCTTTTCCTAAAATCTCAGATCTATCTAATTGAGAACGAAAATAATGTCGTTTTTTCTTGATTTTATTAAACGAGCTAACTAGATCATTGCTTATTTGCATTGTTTTTGATAACATCTCTTCAACTAATGAAGCAGGAATATCTAAAAATGGAAAATTAGTAGTAGGACTAGTAGAAGAAGGTATATTAATATCGCTCATACAATATCATTTATCTTAATTTTATTTAATGTTAATGCCTACTTTATATAGAACTTCTGATATTTGAAAAAAATTTAAAATAAAAGATCCAAAGATAATTTCATTTTTTAATTATATTATCTCGTTTATACTTATAACTAATAAAGAAAAAATTCATAAAAAGTATATAATTTATTAAAGATCAAGGTTATTGTATATGTAAATAAGATAGATTATTATTGTATTATTAGAGCATCTTCAAATTTATCAAAAACTAAAAAAGTTCTTTAGGAATATAGTCATATCTGCAAGATCCTGTTATTGAATCTCCCTGTTGATGATTAAAATCCACAATTACATCATCAGAATCACAAATAAAACTATCTGCACCTTCACCGCCTTCTAGCATATCTGCATCTTTACCGCCTTCTAATTTATCATTTCCTTCTCCACCGATTAATGTATCCTTTCCTACGTATCCTTTTAAATTATCATTATCTTCATCGCCATACAATTTATCATCTCCTTTACTACCCTTCATCTTATCATTACCTTCACCTCCTTCTAATACATCATCACCGAACCACCCATCTAACACATCATTTCCTTCTCCTCCTTCAATTTTGTCATTTCCTTCCCTACCAGTAATTTTATCATTGTTAGATGTTCCTTCCATCAATACCGTTTGAGAATTAGCAAATTCTATTGTAAAAAAATTTGATATTAATATCCCCAAAAAAGTTACAATAGTTATTTTTAATATATTCTCCATTTTATAGCATATAATATCAATTTATATATATTTATAGACAACTATAATAGAGATATTCATACTTCTAGTTTCTAATTAAACTGATTTTTATTTATTATCTATCTTTTAATCTATACAAAGTGTAATTAAAATATAATATGAAACATTTACTAAAATATAGGAGACAAAAAATATTCTATTTATT
>DASVFI010000198.1:0-35644 GCA_036380115.1 Nitrososphaeraceae archaeon
ATATATCAGTTTTAGAAAATGTGTTATATAAAATATTATCAATATAATCTAAATTAGGTTCTAACTTGTTTTCTAAAATTTGAAGGATTTTATGTTCAATTCCCTTACCCGCTAAAGATTCGAAAAATCCCAATTTGAAAATTTTTTTTGCAATTTTGTGATTAGACTTAATTTTATCATTAATATAGTAAAGTAATTCTTTCTTCAAATTGTATAAATAATTAGTTTGGAAACCATTTATCATCGATTGATAAATACTTTGTATATTTTTTGGATATATCTGTGATAAATCAAGATAGGATATAGTTGCTTTTTCATTTATTTCAGATATTTTTATATTAAGGGTTAAATGTGTTTTTCCTGAACCTACATCTTGAATAACTGTAATTATTCGAAATTTTTCAGTTGTATTATTAAATTGCTTATTTTTTCCAAGATCGTTGATACAAGAGAAAATTGAATTTCTTGCTTCAATATGTCTTTTACCTCCCAAAATCTTAGCATCGCCCAAATTTGGTGTAGGACTGCTTGGAAAAGGATTTTTGTTGAGATTATACGGATACAATTATAAACACCTTACATAACCATATATCAATCCACGAATCATTATTCCCTCATTACCACCAGAAGATAATTCATAATGCGATCTATTTTCGTTAACCAATTGTTCTGCAAGATCATAAAATTCATTTTCTGCAATCTCATATTTTTCCGAGAGATCATTTCTTAAAGTTGATAATGGTACCCATCCAATGGAATCTGAATATTTATTTATAGTTAAATCAAAATCTTCCTTAAAATTCTCTAAATTAATTACCTTGTTTGAATGTAATAAACTATTTTCAAATGCATTACTATTAGTACTGGTTGCTAATAAGGAATCCATTAATAGAATCATCTTACTATCTAGTTTTTCTACATGCTTGTTTACAGACGTGGAAAGATTCTGAAAAGAAGTTTGAACTTCCTTTAATAGTTCAAAAATATATTTGAATTTAGGATCAGAATTTAATAAATATTGAAAATAATTATCTTTGTGCCAACAATAATATGTACTTCCTTTTTTAGAAATAATAATTTCATTTTGTTTTATCCAGGTATTCAAGATTTTATCTAAATCAACAGATGTAAATTCTTTTTTGAGATCAGTTTTCTTAACTCCTAGTACACCTGAAGAAAAAATTCTTTCAATTATTTTTTCTTCTAAAGACATACCTTACACTTTGAATTTTATTATAAAAGACATTTTGTAAGTTTATATAATATAATTAGTTAATTTACTTTCACTGGTTATATAGAAACATAAAAGATAAATGGAATGATGAAAATCCTTTCTGAATTATGATGAAAGAACTAGGGTATCTGACCAACTATACTAATTATAATTCATCTACATAGCTAAAAGACAAATGAACGTAGATAATATTATTGCATTTCTAGCAGTTAGTATACTGAATATCATTTAAAAATTGTATTAAAGATATTATATAAAACGATTTTCATAATTACTAGTTAAATGGATAGCGAAATAACAAACCAGTCAAACATTATATCTTTTGAGGAATTTTCTAAAATAGATTTAAGAATAGGGAGAATTATAAAGATAGAAGTCATACCAAAATTAAACAAAGTATACAAAGCAGAAGTAGATCTTGGATTCGAGAAAAGAATAGTAATAGTAGGAGCTGCTATGTATTACAAACCTGATCAATTAGAAGGCAGGCTAGTCATTGTATGTTCCAATCTTACACCTAAAAAAATAGGAAATATAGAATCGAAAGGCATGATTTTAGCATTAGATGGAATAAATGGAAAACCAGTTTTTTTGACGATAGATAAAGAGGAAAATGTCGAGTTAGGTTCTAAAGTCCGTTAGTTTTGTTTGGCAGTTTTAACTATAATTTTCCCTTCAATACTCTAAATAAAATAAAATCGAAAGAAAATATTGAATGTATTATAAATAAATTTCCTATTTGTAACATTCACAAGTATATTGAATGAAACTTAATAGGAATTAAGTAAATCTTAACTTTTTTCTTGTCTAAAAATAAAGATAAGTATTAATTCTACTTCTAGAAATTCCATTACTCTCATGTTATTCTAAATTATTCAATTTTTTCAAAAATTTGTAAATTCCTGTATAATCAAGGTCCGCAAATATTGATTTTGCTGCATAATTATATAATTGAAATGCAATGTCTGTAACTGGCAAAGAAAGTTCTTTTTCTTTTGCTGCATCCATGGCAAGTCCTAGATCTTTTCTCATATTTTTAAGATAAAAGGATGGATCATAATCATCATTTATCATTTTAAGTCCTTTGTTTTCACTCATACCTGTTTTAAAATTAGTAGAATTAAAGATTTTTAGATAAAGCGTAGGATCAATATCATATCTATTAGATAATAACAATCCTTCAGATAAAGCCATTGCTAATAATCCAATATTAAGATTAAGTGCCAATTTAATGGCATTTGCTGATCCTTCTCTATTACCAATGTAAAAAATCGGGTTTCCTAATTTTTCCAATATATTTTTTATTTTTTTAAAAGTGCTTTCTTCTCCCGAAATGATTGGAATAAGACGCCCATCTAATGCGGCATTAGGTCCTCCCATTACAGGAATACTTAACATTGATATATTTTTGCTCTTAAATTTTCTATAACAATAAATGGATTCTCTTGGAGATAGAGTACTAAAATCTCCAATAATAACATTTGCGTTTTCCGTTTCCTGGATACCATCTTTCTGAAAACATATTGTATTCACGGCTTCAAAATTTGTTACACAGATAATTATAAAATCAGTATTATTTGCAATTTCCTTAGGGGTATGGAAAATTTTAGCACCTTTCTCTTCTAATGGTATTAATTTTGAAATATTTCGATTGTAAATACCAACTTGGAATCCTTCATTAATTAAACGTAAACAAATGTTACTACCCATTAATCCTAGTCCAACAATTCCAATTTTCAATAGAATTGAATAAATGACAAGGATAAAAAATATTGTTGTTCTTTTATTTAATAATAAGAAAAAAAATGTTTAGGTCAAATTAGACAAAAATAAAAATTGAATTATTATCTATCTTTGTTTTATAAATCATTACTGGATCTTTTGCAGGTAAGTTTAACGGGTTTCCATTCTCGAGATTAAATGCAGACATATGAAGTGGGCATGTCACTGTTTTTTCTTCTTCATTTAAAAACCCTGTTGATAAATCAGCATAAGCATGGGTACAAATCCTATCACTAGCATATATGGTATTATCTATATTTACTAGAAGAATTTTTTTGTCATGATAATCAAAATCCATCATTTCTCCCAGTTTTAAAGATTTCGAATCACAAGCCCTTATCCATTCTGGCATAATCCATCTAATTATATTTACTTAATATTTGTTATCTATATTTATAGTGTTTTTCAAATATATCTTCTGTTTCTCTATATCTACTTTTTTCAACCTCAAGTATTTGTTCCATTGCTTCATCTATTTTTAGCTTCAATGGTTTGCCTAACCATTTATTTTCTATTAAATAATTAATCCAGGCACGAATCGTTGGACCCATTTTTCTTGAAATTGGTTCCAGAAAACCTCCTACTATTTCCCTCTTTGCTAGTTCTTCTGAAAGACCACGGGACATGAGGTAAAAGATTTGCTTTTCATCAATTTGGGCTACAGATGCAGAATGAGTAGCCTTAACTTCGTTGGATTCTATTTCTAACCCAGGAATAGCATCAGATTTGGCACCTTTATCCAATAAGATAGCATGACCAGCTAAATAAGATTCAGTAGCTTTTGCATTTTTATTGATTTTTATCATTCCTTTAAATAGAGATTGAGAAGTATCCTTTAAAACAGACTTAACTAAAACCTTACCTCTTGTATGTGGAGCAACATGAATCAAATTAGAAGTGATATCAAAAGATTGATTACCTATTCCGAAAATAATTTCAACATCCTCAGCTAAAGCTCCAGGTCCTTGCATTATACTATCAACTTTATATCTAGACAATTGTGATCCAAAAAGTGCTAAAGACCAAGACATTTTTGCATCTCTTTCTACAAAAGCTTTTCTATTTGAAAAATTAATTGCATCATAGTTCATCGATTGTAGTGTTACCGTCTCACACTGAGCATTGGGCATTACATGAGCTTCTAGTAATTCAAAATGTGCTTGCTGCCGAGTTTGCGAGTTATTTACCTCAGGAGAATATAATTCTTGAACTAATGTAACTTTAGAAAAATCTTCACATATTATTATATTTCTTGATATTGATGAGAAACCATCCTCTGAAAGATAATTAATCACTCTAATGGGATCTTCCAATACAATGTTTTTAGGTATAAAAATAAAATAGCCATTCTGGAATGCAGCAGATGAAAGAGCCAAAAATTTATCCTCTGCATAATTTAATTTATTTTTATTAAGATATTTTTGTAACAAGTCAGGAAATTCGTTTATTGCATGAGTAATATTTGTGATAATTATACCTTGTTTTTCAAAATCTCCTGGTAAATATGATTGAAGAATCTTTGAGTTCTTACATAAAATACTTGAAGTTTTACTTAATTCCTCTATTCTATCAGAAAAAATATGTAAATCATCTTTATTATCTGTAGGAGTAGGACCATCAAAAAAAATATTATCAGCAATTAATTTATTTGCGTTGGAATATTTACTATAAAGGGAAGATGATTCTAATGGTAGACTTGTATAATTTTTGAAGGCTTCCTGTCTTGTTTGTGTCATCCAAGATGGTTCTTTAACATTCTCAATTAAATTATTAAAATTTTTTTCTAAGAAAGATAATTGGTACATATTATTACTATTACAAAAAAATGGTAATTTATTAACCGACAGAGCCTTCCATTTCTAATTTAACAAGTCTATTCAATTCAACGGCATATTCCATTGGTAATTCTTTTGTAAATGGTTCTATAAATCCCCCAACTATAAGCGATAAGGCGTCAGACTCGGAAAATCCTCTACTCATCAAGTAGAATATTTGATCCTCCCCAATTTTTCCTACAGTAGCTTCATGGGAAATTGTTGCATCATCCTCATTAACTTCTACATAAGGATAAGTATCTGTTCTGGATGTTTCATCAAGTAAAAGAGCATCACATCTAACATTTGACTTGACATTGGTAGCACCTTTTGCTACATGTAATAAACCCCTGTAAGTAGTTCTACCTGATTGTTTACTAACAGACTTACTTGTAATTCTAGATGTAGTATCAGGAGCTAAATGAACAGCTTTGGCGCCTGCATCTTGATGTTGATCTGAGCCAGCAAAGGCAATTGATATAACTTCAGCATGAGCATTTCTTCCAAGCATATAAACTCCAGGATATTTCATAGTCAATTTACTACCAAGATTTCCATCAACCCATTCAACCCTAGCATTTTCATAAGCATATGCTCTTTTTGTTACCAAATTGTAAACATCTTTACTCCAATTTTGAATAGTAGTATATCTTATTTTTGCATCTTTCTTGGCAATTAATTCAACAACGGCAGAATGTAGAGATTCCGTTGTATAAATTGGAGCAGTACAACCTTCGATATAATGTACTTCAGATCCTTCATCGGCAATAATTAAAGTACGTTCAAATTGACCTATATTTTCAGCATTAATCCTAAAATAGGCTTGTAATGGAAGATCAACTTTAACATTAGGAGGAACATAAATAAAAGATCCCCCTGACCATACTGCACTATTTAATGCAGCAAACTTATTGTCTTCTGGTGGTATAACTTTTCCAAAATACTTTCTTAATAGATCAGGATGTTCTTTAATCGCTGTATCTGTATCACAAAATATTACACCCTGTTTAGATAAATCTTCGCGTAAATTATGATATACAGTTTCTGATTCATATTGAGCACCAACACCAGCTAAAAATTTCTTTTCGGCTTCTGGTATGCCTAGTTTATCAAATGTTTTTCTAACAGACTCTGGTACGTCATCCCAGCTTTTACTTTGTTTTTCTGATGCTTTTGTGTAATAATAAATATTTTGAAAATTAATTTTTGATAAATCACCTCCCCATAAAGGCATAGGTTTTTTCATAAAAATATCATAAGATCTTAATCTAAAATTAAGCATCCATTCAGGTTCATTTTTAATTTTACTAATTTCTTCAACGGTTTCTCGAGATAGGCCCTTCTTACTTGTATACACATACAAGTCAGTAGAATCTTTAAAATCATATTTACTATAATCCATATTAAGTTCTTCTGAAGTCATACAGTTCATAACGCCGTTATGTTATATAAATTTTACAACCAAAATACTATTAAATATAGTATTATAAAGAAACTCAGTTTAGTACTATTATTTAAGTTTTATTATTGCAAAAGAGAATATTATAAATACCATCTAAAGAATGATTTTTGGATTCAATAAATGGAATGTTGTATTTCAAAAGTTCTTTACTAGTAAGTGGTCCGATAGATAAAATTAATTTAATTTTATAAATTAAAGGCAATAGATCTGGAGAATAATTCCTTATGATTGTTATGAGAAAATTAACATTTGAGGGGCTAGTAAAGATCAACGAGTCAATTTTCTCTTTTCTAAGTATATCAAAAAATTCAAGCCATATATGATCGATTTCTGCAGGTTTGACATTATAAATATAAAAATCATAAACTATAAACTCCAATTCTAAAAGTTTCATTTTTAGATATTCATCAGCCAGTATGCTCCGAGGAATTATTATTTTAGATACATTATTCTTTTTTAATTTAGAAAATAAATCGATAATTCCCTCAGAAGAATTATCTTCAGGTATATTATTCACGGTTATTTTATGTTTTATGAGTGCGTTTCGAGTCGATGGTCCAATAGCAACAACTACAAATTTTGAATTAATATTATGAACTATTTCATTAACTCGATTTAAATCATAAGCAATTTTAAAGAGTATATTAACTGCGTTAGGGCTTAAAAAAATAATATAACCAGAAGACCAATTAGAAATAATATTAAAAATTTCAGCAACAAATTTAGAATCAGATTCTACTATTTTTGAGGTCTTAACTACAATTAGCCTCGCCTTATGATTTTCAATCTTTGCAATGAAATCCTGTGAGATTGAACCTTCAGATTTTGTAATTGCAATGATCTTGGAATCCATGTATTGCAAACCTATATTCATAAAAATTAGTTCCACTTAATTTTATCTGCAAGGGAAACAACTTCACCTATGATAATGACAGCAGGAGGCTTTATAGAAGCATCATCCATTTTTTTTCTTATATTATTGAAATTTCCAATAATAACTTTTTGGTCTTCTAGAGTCCCGTTTTGTATTACTGCTATTTTAGTATCATTTGAAAGACCGTAGTTAATTAAATCTCTCGTAATTGATTCTAAATTTTCAATTCCCATAAGAATCACAATAGTATCTACAGCCGTTGCTAATTTATCCCATCTAACACTTTTCTCCTTTTTAGTAGGATCTTCATGTCCCGTAACAATTGCAACTGATGAGGAAAATTCCCTATGAGTAAGGGGAATACCTGAATAGACGGCTGAGCCAATTGCAGAAGAGATTCCTGGAATGATTTCAAAATCAATAGCATTTTCAATTAGAAATTCAGCTTCTTCTCCGCCTCTCCCAAAAATAAAAGGATCTCCTCCTTTAAGTCTCAAAACATTTTTTCCTTCTAATGCATATTGTAACATGACTTTGTTCGTTTTTAATTGATTTGAGGTAGGATCACCTGCGGCACGTCCAACATATATCTTTGGTGTACTTTCAGGAATTAATTCAAGAATTCCTTTCCCTACTAAGCGATCATATAAAATTATATCACAATGTTTTAGTAAATCCCAACATTTTTTCGTAATTAAATCTGGATTACCAGGTCCAGCTCCACAAATGTATACTTTTCCTTTACTTTTATTATTTGTTCCATTCATTTATGGCTTTATCCCATCCTTCTGCTAACCTTAAAGCACCGTTTTGTATTAAGCTATTAGCGACCATAATTCCCACCTTTTCTGATTGATCATAATCACCAATTTTTTTAATAGTAATATGTTCTGACCCATCAGATGAAAATATTTTTGCATAAAAATTTATTTTGTTAGTTTTTTCAGACAAATTAGCATATGCAGCTATTGGAAACCTACATCCCCCTTCAATTTTAGAAGTAAAAGATCTCTCAGTATTAATAGAAATTCTGGAAGGACGATGTTCAATTTTTTTTAAAAAGTTAACAAGTTTTCTATTTGATTTTTTACATACTATTGCAAGTGCTCCTTGTCCCGGAGCTGGAAGAAATCGCTTAGTATCAAATATTTCACTGATATATTCTTCCTTTCCTAATCTTTTCAATCCTGCCTCAGCAAGAACAATTGCATCATAATCTCCTTTTAATGCCTTTTCTATTCTAGTATCAATATTTCCCCTTATTGGAATAACATTAAAATCCTTTCTTAAAGAAATGATTTGGATTGCTCTTCTTAAGCTACTAGTCCCTATCGTTGAACCAGATGGAATTTGATCTAAACGTCTTTTCTTTTTACTGATTAAAACATCATTTACAGATTCTCTTTTTGGAATAGAAGCGATTGTTAAATCAGGATGGATTACCGCAGGAAGATCTTTAAGACTATGAATAGCAAAATCAACATCTCCTTTAACTACTGATTCATTGATTTCTTTTTCAAAAATACCTTTCCTATCTAGATAGAAGAGGGGTTTAGTGTTATCTAAATCTCCTTTTGTTCTTATACTAAGAATTTCATAGTCACAAGATTTATTTATTTCACGAAGAGAATTTATAACTATTTGTGTTTGTGCTAATGCTAATTTACTGCCTCTTGTACCAACAAGTAACACTTTGGTCATTTTAGTTTAGTATATGCATTTAACGAATCAGAATAACATTCGATAGTTTTTTCTATATCTTCTTCAGTATGCGAATAAGAAATGAAACAGGTTTCGTATTGAGAAGGTGGCATAAAAATTTTTTTTTTAAGTAAATCCCAGAATAATTTCTCAAAAAGTTTTTGATCGGACTTTAACACATGATAAGGAGTAGTAACCGCCTCAGATGTAAAAAAGATTTGGAATAAAGATCCAATAGAATTTATAGTGTAATAATCATCAAAGTCATCTACACGATCTTTAATTCCCATTACTAAAGTATCACACAGGCGACTAATCTTTGGATATATTTTATTTTTATTTTTTATAAGGCTATCTACTGTGGTGATTGCTGCTGTTACAGAAATGGGATTTCCTGCGTATGTACTAGCTTGATATACATTTCCCGCAGGACTTAATTGATCCATTATCTCACGTTTACCACAAACTGCAGCTATTGGAAATCCATTTCCAAATGATTTAGAGAAAGTAGCTATATCTGGAGTAATACCAAAAAAGGCACTACATCCCCCCAAGGATAATCTAAATCCTGTTATTACTTCATCAAATATAAGCACAATACCATGTTTTTTTGTTATTTTTCTAATTTCATTTAGATAATTTTTTTGTGGAATTACAAGACCATAATTAGCCAAGACAGGTTCAATTATTACGCAACTAATATCATCTGCTTCTTTTTCAATAGTTTTTTCTAAATCTTGAATGTTATTATAATCAACTACTAAAGTTTCTTTTGAAATTTCTTCCAATGAACCCTCTGTTGAAGGAATAGCTGCGGCACCAGATCCTGCTTTTACTAAAACATAATCGTATGCTCCATGATAACCTCCATTAAATTTAATAATCTTTTTTCGTTTTGTGAAAGCCCTTGATAACCTTATTGCAGTCATTGTTGCTTCTGCACCGGTATTTACTAATCTTACTTTTTCTGCAGAGGGAATTATTTTTATCAGCATTTCAGCAAGATAAATTTCTTTTTCAGAAGGAATGCAAAATAAAGTTCCATTATCAAGTTGATTTTTTATAGAATCGAGAATTGGTGAATAAGAATGGCCAAAGATTAAAGAACCATAACCCATACAATAATCTAGATATGTTTCATGATCAGCAGTTACTATTTTACTTCCTGAACCAGATGAAACAAAAAAAGGATATGGCTTGAAGAATCGTACAGGACTATTAACTCCTCCTGGAATTACTTTAATTGCTCTATGAAATAATTTCTCCGACCTATCAAATATCAAGTATATTACTATTACTATAACAATCTATTTATAAGAATCTTATTTTTCTAATAACAACTTCGCCATTTCTCTTGCATGATATGTTATGATGATATCAGCACCAGCTCTTTTAATCGATGAAAGAAATTCTAACATTACTTGTGATTCGTTTACCCATCCTTTTTCTGCAGCAGCCTTGATTAAAGCATATTCTCCAGATACACTATAGGCACAAAGGGGTAGTTTAAAAATTTCTCTTGCCTTACAAATCAAATCCAAATATGGAAGAGCAGGTTTTACCATAATCATATCTGCGCCTTCATTAACATCCAATTCAATTTCTCTTAAAGCTTCAAGCGAATTAGTAAATGGCATCTGATATGTTTTTCTATCTCCAAATAAAGGCGAAGAATCAGCAAGATCCCTGAATGGGGAATACATTGGAGATGCCATTTTTGCTGAATATCCCATGATCGATGTATCATTAAAACCTGCTTCATCCAATCTTTCTCTAATTGCATAAACCTGTCCATCCATCATAGCAGATGGTGCAACTATATCAGACCCAGATGCAGCATGACTTTCAGCAATTTTAGCCAATATATTTATACTAGAATCATTATCCACAGTATTACCTTTAACTATTCCACAATGTCCTGTAGAGGTATATTGACACATACATACATCTGATATTATAACCATTTTATCTCCAAAGTTCTTTTTTATTGTTTTAATGGATTTTTGTACTATGCCTTTTTCACTATAAGCAGATGTGGCATTATTATCTTTTTTACTAGGGATTCCAAAAATTACAATACCTTTAATTCCTAATTTTAAAATATCAGAAACTACATCAACAATCTTTGAAAGTGGAATTCTTTGTATATCAGGCATCGAAGGTATATTTTTAGGATTCTTTAATCCGTCTTCAACAAATAAAGGATAAATCAAATCATTTGATGAAATACGAGTTTCTTGTAGAAGATCTCGAATTGCTTTATTTTTTCTTAAACGTCTTAATCGAACTTTAGGAAAATAAGATCCATTATTTATGAAAGAATTATTAGATGTTGGCTTCATTCTCATAGTTAAAAAGTTTGGCAGCTATACGCATAAATTCATGTTCTTCATCATTATTACCATTTTGTATCTGTCGACGAAGATTATTCATGGGAGTAGATAGGATTCCTTCTAAAAGTGCATGAGAAAATTGCTCGATTATTTTACTTTCCTTGGGACCAATTTTAGGACCTAGAATAGAAAGGGCTTTATTCAATTCTCTTTCTCTTATTTTATCCACATTACGATATACGGATATAACCACCGGATCAGCCTTCTTTCTTTTTAATATCACATCCATATTTTTCATTTCATCTTCAATAATTTCTTCTGCAGATTGAATCTCTTCCCTTCTGCATTTAATGTTTTTTTGAACAATATCTCCAATTTTATCTAAATTGAATAAAAAGACATTATTAATTTGTGAAACAGAGTCTTCAACAGTTCTTGGATTGGATAAATCAAAAATTAACAGAGATGAATGTTTTGTTTCCATTGTTTTTTTTATTCTTTCATAAGTTAATAGATAATATGGTGCTGTAGTACTTACAAAAATAATATCCATAGAAGACAGAGATGTCAAAGCATCTTCAAATATTATTGGCATACCGGCGAGAGATTCTGCAAATGATTTAGCTCGTTCAAATGTTCTGCTAGTATTCAGAAAAGAAATATTCCGACGTTTTAATGCTTTGGCGATAAGACTTGCTCCTTCTCCAGACCCTATAAGCAATATTTTCTTATCATCTAATCGATCGAGTGATTCTTCCGCTAGATTAACTGCTACAGATCCTACTGAAACACTTCCTCTATTAATTCCAGTCAACGCTCGTACTTTGCTTCCTACTCTTATGGATTTTTCAAAAATTATTGAAAGAAAAGATCCAAGATAATTATTGGTTCGAGCGAATTCATAGGATCTTTTTACTTGTCCAAGAATTTGATCTTCTCCAATTACCAAAGAGTCTAATCCTGAAACTAATTTTAAAAGGTGATAAATAACTTCCTCACCTTTTACAATTTTCACTATTTTAGAAAATTCATCAGCTGATAAATTAGAATGTGTACCCCAGTAATCTACAATTTTTTGTAAATCCAGTTCTTCATCTGCAATTGCGAAAATTTCAATTCGATTACATGTATGTAAAATCAGACATTCCTTAAGTTGCAAATGTTCAAGAAAAGATTCATAGGCGTTATTAATATCTTTAAAAGTAAATTTTTCAAGAAGGTGAATTGGCGCTTCCTTATAGGTTATCCTAAAATTGAGCAAAACAAATGATTTGTTAACTAATGTCATTTTTTCGAATCACTCCAATGGTTCAAAATTTCTATAGCTGCAACCTTTGCTTCTTCTATTTTGTTCTCATTTATTAAATTTTGGATATTTTTATTATTTATTAATGAATAAAGAAATCTTTTACGTTCTGTTATTGTTTTAATTTTTGGTCGTGCAGCCATTCTCGCAAATTCCTGTAATTTGGTATTTTCTATATCTGATTGCTTTATTGTTCTTCTTAAAATACGTTCTGCTTTTATTCTTAGTTTACGAGCCATTATTGGACTTTTTCCATAAGTAGAAATTGCTACTTGCATTACTTCTTCAATATTTATTATTGAGGCATATGAAAAGTCACTCACGGGAGGATCATCTGCTGCATAAACAAATGATTTCATAGAACGTCCTTTTTCTACAATTTTTCTATTTAGTTCTTTGTTATCAGTTGCAGCTAATACCAAGAAAATATTATGATAATTATCTAAGACATTAGCATCATTTATCTTCATTTTTATTATCTCTATTTTTTTTTCATTGGATAACCCGTCAAGATATGAATTTAATCGTTCACTAATAACAGTAATTTTACAATTCTGACCTAATAAACCTCTAACTTTTCTACTACCTTCTACTCCGCCTCCAATTACAATTACATGTTTTCCACTGAGGTTTAGATCAACAATCAATTATAATTTCACGTGATATGAAAGATTGTTGATAAACATTATTTAAGTTATTTCAACAAAAAGAATAAAAATTAATGAATAATAAAATAAAAAATATTAGTTTGATAATGAATATATATATAATTAAAAATGATCTTAATTGATAAATATAGATAATAGTAATAAAAATTTAGAGCTTGATATTCTAGATGATATAGGTCCCGCTACAAAAATTCATCTAATTGAAGCAGGAATTAAATCGTTAAAGGAATTATTAATTAGAGGACCTCACGATGTTGCTGAGATTACAGGAATGACCATGGAAAAATCCAATGATTTGTGTAATAAAGCAAGAATAAAGTTAGAAGAAGTCAACATTATTCAAAAAACATTTACTCCAGCAACAGAGCTTTATAATAAAAGAAAAAATATTGAAAGGATTTCAACAGGTTCAAAGAATTTTGATGAACTCTTAGGAGGAGGAATTGAAGTTAATGCTATAACTGAGATATATGGAGAATTTGGTTCAGGAAAAACTCAAATTTGCCATACTTCATCAGTAATGGTCCAGCAAAAAAGATCTGAAGGTGGTTTAGAAGGAGGAGTAATCTATATTGATACTGAAAATACTTTTAGGCCAGAAAGAATAGTTTCGATTTCTAAATCAAGAAATATAGATTATGTAAAAGTACTAGAAAACATAGTAGTTGCAAAAGCGTTTAACAGTGCACATCAGGAATTAATTATTCAAGAAACTGGGAACATTATTGAAAGTAAAAATATCAAATTATTAGTTTTAGATTCAGCTATATCACATTATCGTGCAGAATATCTAGGAAGAGGCACTTTATCAGAAAGGCAACAAAAAATAAATAAATTAATGCATATGTTAATAAGGATTTCTGATACTTACAAAATAGCAATAATTTTAACAAATCAAATTCAATCTGCTCCTGATACGGTTTTTGGTGACCCTTTCAAGCCGGCTGGTGGAAATATTATTGCACATTCAAGCACATATAGAATATATTTGAAAAAAGCAGGAAAAAATAGAATCGCAAGAATAGTTGACAGTCCATATCATGCGGAAATTGAAGCATTGTTTTCTTTAGGAGAGGAAGGCGTAACTGATCCTATTTAGATCTCAGTTAATGTTAAATTAAGGTATAAATTTAAATATAGTATGCCAAAATCACACGGAAGTAAGAGAAAATCACGATCACTATTAACCAAAAGTAATATACTAAGAGGTATTTCATATTTATTAATAAATTACAAAATAGGAGATAAAGTAATTGTTAGTATTGATCCTCGCGAACATAATACAATGCCCCATAGAAGATACCAAGGAAAAATAGGGATAATTAAAGAAGTAGGAAAAAGAATTATCAAAGTATCGATTATAATAGGTAATAAAGAAAAACTTTTACAGACAAAACGAGATCACATAAAACCTTTAACTTCTTAGAGAGGATTTGGTATGGAAACTTTAAAAAAAGAAGTTATATCTATCCCAGAAGTAAAAGAGATTCTAGAAAAAGTAGAAACCGAAGAAATGGATCAGATTCAGAGATGGACCTATGACTATGTAGCTAAATTTGCAAAGACATCTTCAGAACAATCCAGAGCCATCATAGATGAATTAGTAAAATCTTGTGATTTAAAGGAAGATGAAGCAGTAGAAGTAGCAAATTCTATGCCCACTTCTGTTGAAGAATTAAGAGCTTTTACATTTGGATGGAAAAAATTGATTCTAACAGATACATTAAATAGAATTTTAGATATTCTGAATAAAGATAAAAAAAGTTAATGAAAATACTGTAAAGGAAGAAAATTAATGTCACTATCGGATCATTATCAAGATAGTAAAGGAAATGCATTCGGTAGCTTTTACGTCAATCGTAAATATGAAGAATATGCACATATTATAGAGTTTACAATAAGGGGAAAGTCTTCTACAGTGAGGAAGAGAGAAGGAATAATAATACAAGCTATTGGTGAAGAAAGATTAACTTTACTAGAGTTATTAGGCGATCCTTCTAAGAATTTTGAAATTGGAGAACGCGTTTACATTGGAAGAGAAGGAAGGAACAAAATAATAAGTGTTTTAGGAAGATTAGATTACAACGATCTTTCATCATCTGCACGAAATGAAATTCCAATAGCAATAGAGAAAATTGTATATATTAAAGAAAAAAGGTTCGTAGACTATTTTAATAATGCACAACCCATTACTCCACGTGTTCATGGATTAGAATTAATTCCAGGAATTGGTAAAATATATATGAAAAGCATAATAACAGAAAGAGAAAAGAAAAAATTTGATAGCTTGAATGATATTCAAGAACGTGTTGGTGTAAAAGATCTACAGAAATTAATTACAAAAAGAATAGTTGAGGAAATTTCTGGAGAAGCAAGAATGAATCTTTTTGTAAGAAAATGAATTGGTTAAGGTATTATGGACAAAATTTTCTAGTTGATTTAAGAGTAACTAGAAAAATAATAGAGTTATCAGAAATCAAATCTTTTGAAAATATTTGTGAAATGGGGACAGGCAGAGGTATACTCATACCATATTTATGTAAAAACGCTAACTTTGTTAAATCCTTTGAAGTAGACTATAAGTTATATGATAAGCTTAAACTTTTAAGTACAAAATTTTCAAATTTAGAAATTATAAATGAAGACATCTTAAAATACGGCAAGCCTTTAGAATTCGATGTTTTCGTGTCTAACATTCCTTTTTCTAAAAGTAAAGAAACACTATCATGGTTAGCAACAAAAAAATTCAGACGAGCGATCATAATGGTACAAGATGAATTTAGTCAAAAAATACAATCAAAACCTGGAGCTAAAAATTATAGAGCAATATCAGCTATAACACAATATTGTTTTGATATTGAACCATTATTCAAAGTAGATAAAAACTCATTTTCTCCACAACCAAAAGTAAACTCCCAAGTGATAAAATTAATCCATAAAAATAAGAAACTTTCGAAAGATACGATTTCAAAAATTCATTTCTTATTTTCTTTTAAAAATAAAAATATTAATAAATTAAATAAAAAACTCAATACAAATTTTGATCAAATTGATCTGAAAATAAAAGAGATTGAGCCCGAGAAAATAATTGCGATTTCGCAATTGATTTAATATCAATGACAAAATAGCAAAATGTATAAACCTAATTTGGATAGTTTTTTATTAATTGATTCAATTAAAAATTATTTTGGATATTCAGCACTTGAAATAGGAACAGGTTCTGGAATAGTTTCTCAATTTCTTTCAAGATATTTTAAAAATGTAGTAGCTACAGATATAGATTTTAAGTCATTGTTATACTGTAAAACAAATACTAATTCAAAAATAACTTTAATATGTTGTGATGCAACAACAGCAATATCTGGTAAATTTGATTTAATTGTAAGTAATCCACCTTATTTACCTAATGATCCTTTTTATGATATAGCTATACATGGTGGAATAACAGGAATAGAAAAAACTATTCATTTCATTGAATCTGGAATAACAAATTTGAAGAAACATGGATATATTATTTTAATAGTTTCATCTTTATCAGATATCTTGAAACTGGATAATTTTATTTTTAAAAAGAAATTACATAAAAAGATAATTAATAAAAAAAAATTATTTGCTGAAACACTTTATGTATATGAATTAAGTCTTATGAATTAGAAATATAATGTTAAATAGTGTCCCATTATATTACTTTGAAAGTAATTTTGATGCTCTTTGAGAAATTTGTTCTGCCATCTGGATAAGAGAAGAAGTACCTCCTAAATCATAAGTCACAAATTTATTTTCATTTATAACATCTTCAGTAGCCTTGAAAATAGCTTTGGATATATCTTTTTCACCAAGATAATCTACCATCCATGCACCGGAGCAAATCGTAGCTACTGGATTCACTTTATTTTGACCAGCATACTTTGGTGCACTTCCATGAGCAGGCTCAAACATAGCATATTTATCGCCATAATTTCCAGAATAAACATTCCCTATCGATCCTACATGACCAGAGGCACATTCAGAGATTATATCCATGAAAAGGTTTGTACTTAATAATATACTTTTATTAAATCGTTCTGGATTTTTAACTATTTGTTGGGTAACATTATCTATATAATACTCTTCAGTTTCTATATTAGGAAAATCTTTCTTATATTTCTCTACTGCAGAAACAAATATTCCATCTGTTTCTTTTAAAATATTTCTTTTGGTAATAATAAACATTTTCTTGAATTTTAAATCAGTACATAATTCAAATGCTTTTTTAGTAACACGTTCACAGCCTTTTCTTGTTATTTTTCGGATTGCTATAGCAGAATCATCACTGGTTTTAAATTCTATTCCTGCATACAAACCTTCTGTTGCCTCTCTTACACAAACAAAATCAAGATCCACATGAGATGTCTTATATGTTTTTATTGGTCTAATATTTGCATACAGTTCAAATTTTTGTCTTATGCTAACTGCTACACTTCTAGGAGCATTGGGATCCGGAACAGTTGTAGTAGGTCCTTTGAAACAAGCATCGCTTTCAGAAAGTAATTTCCAAACTTCCTCAGTAATGTAAGAATTCGTTTTATTCTTTTCCCAAAATTCCGATCCAGCTTCAACAGGTATAAGATCTATAGAGCTATTACATGCTTTCAAAACATCCATCATACATTTAACTAACTCTGGACCAGTACCATCTCCTTTTATAACAACGGCTTTTTTTTGTACCAAAAATAATCAAAATTTCACTTGAACTTTTCTATTTATATTTTATTTGGATCGTAATTCAATTCGTACAACCATATCTTTAGTAAAAGGTGGCATTAATTTAGAATCGAATACCTTTGTATACTCATTATTTTCTGAAAAATAAGAATACTGAATATCATAATTATCTAGAGTAAGTATTTCTTTTTGTAGTGCACCTGTTTCATTATTGATAACAGTTATTGTTTTATTATCCAAAGAATATATTTGCATAAAATCATGTATGGAAAGTCTTATTGGTCTTATATATTCAATATGAATTTTATCACCCAGTTCGTCTGTATGAAGTATATGCAAACATTCTTTTCCTTCAATTAGTTCTTTACCTACTCCCTGAGGCAAGAATTTTTGTTTGCCATCTTCAAAAATTTGCACAACAGGATAAATATTGAAAGTTTCAACATTATGAGCCTTCAAACAAATGTCCAAAACAGGGGGAGGAGGAGATAATTGCATGATTATTATTCCTGCCAAGGTTGCAACACCAATCATTACTGGCGGTAATAGTAATTGTTTTTTACCTATCTTTTTTGTTGGTTTAGCTGGTTTGAACCGGCGTTTGGGCATTTGTAAATTAAATCTTAGAATTTCAATATTAGAGTCTTTCTAAATCTGTTTAAATAATTAAAAGATTTTGATGATAATTGAGGTAATATAAGAGAGAAAAAGATGTATTATTTAATAATCCCAAAAAAGAGAGAAAAAGAAAATGAGAATAGTACAACTTTCTGATATTCATGTTGGTGGTTTTTTTAAGCAAAATATTTTTGATCTATTAGTTAATGAGATCAATTCTGAAATAAAGCCTGATTGTATTATAATCACCGGCGATCTCACTGATGACGGATTGTTAGTTCAATTTGAAAAGGCACATGAGGAGATAGCGAGACTGGACTGTCAAAATAAGATTGTAATACCTGGAAACCATGATTATCGACATACCGGATATTTACTATTTAAAAAATTTTTCCCATCTAAAAGTCCAATATATGAATTGAATGAAATAGTAATTTTAACATTAGGTACCGCACGCCCTGATAGAGATGAAGGAGAAGTAGGACATAGACAGAATCAATGGATGGAAACAACTTTAACAAAAATTAATAATAAACTAAAAATAATTGTAATGCATCATCATTTAATTAGCATACCAGATACTGGAACTGATAAAGTTATTGTATATGATGCAGGAGATGCTCTAAGATCATGTTTACAATCCTCGGTAGATCTCGTTTTATGTGGACATAAACATAGACCTTGGATGTGGAATTTAAGAACTTTAAAAATAGCTTATGCAGGAACGGCTTCATCAACAAGATTTAGAGGTTTTTTTCAAAATTCATATAACGTTATTGATATAGATAAAAATAAACAGATAAAGATAGATCTCAAAATTGTTGGTGGCAGACAATTTCCATTAAGTGAAATGGTTGATAATTATAAACCATATTTCGAATGACAATTAAATCCTATAGTATTAATAAATAAAAAAAAATCATAAATCGGTTAAACTAACTTATTGTATTGCTAACTATTAACATAGATGGTGCATCAAGAGGAAATCCAGGACCATCAGGTATAGGAATTTTAATTTTTAGAAATAATAATTTAATATTAAATTACGGTGAATTTATAGGATTCCAATCAAATCTTTTATCGGAATATATAGCACTTAAAAGAGCCTTACAATTTGCCTTGAATATAGATGATGAAGTTAGTATTCATACAGATAGTATGACGGTCGTTCAACAAAGAAAAGCTAAAGACAAAATGAGAAAAAAAGAATTAAAGAACTTAATTAGAGAAATAAATAATTTAGAAAGAAAGTTTAAAACTATTTCTTATAGATATATACCTCGACATAAAAACAAATATGTAGATGCAGTAGCAAAAAAAGCAATAGACTATCATATTAAATAATCCAATTATACTTACTATATAGGCAGCTGTGAGGAATCAGAGTTAATCTTGAACAATATTATGTAATAAAGGCATTTGACTGAGCTGCCATACATATAACTTTTAATCTAAAAGTTTATGTAACAAACAATTTGAAAATAATTAGATTTGCTAGAGAAAAAGGACAAAAAATTTAGCATAATAAAAGATATTGCAATAATAGTTATTGGGGTAGTTTTGATATGGTTTGCTGTCAAAGTAGTATTCAATGTAGATAATCCATTTTATGTTGTTTCTAGTGGAAGTATGATTCCAGTATTGAACGTAGGAGATATACTTATAGTAAAAGATGGAAACACATTTGATAGTTTAAAGATTGGCGACATAATTGTATTTAATAGACCAGAAGGTGGTGATAGAGTAATTGTTCATAGAATTATAGAGATGAGTGATAGATTTGGTGAAAAAATAATAATAACCAAGGGTGATGCAAATGAGGGCATTATCCCTGGAACAGACTTCCCCATACGAGAAAAAGACTATATCGGTACAGTAGCCTATGTCGTTCCAAAGATCGGGTTATTTTTGAAATATCTTAATCCACCAGTCAACTATATCATAATAGCAGGAATAGTTGGAATACTAATTTATACAAATTTCAGAAAGAGAAATGATGAAAAAGACAAAGTTGAAGGAAAGGATTCAATTTAAATACAAAAAAATTGCCTAGGCAGCATTTATCTTTTTAATTATTGTTAAAACATCTTGATCCGATAACATATGATCAAGTCCTACTTTTTGTCCTTCAAATTTAACGCTTTTACCCCAAACTAATGCAAATCGAAAATCGCGTAACATTGTTCGATGAAGTTTTGCACAAATATCTTTTACTTTTGTTCCTTTTCTTACTATCAGAGGTTCCTCATAATCAGTTTCTTTGCCTTTTGGTCTCATGTAAATTCTAATGAATTCCAATTTGTTAAAAATTGACTCTTTAAGTATTTCGATATTTAAATTTGAATTTGCTGAAACAGGTATTACGTTTTCTCCAAGAAATGGAATCATGGCATTTAGGGCCTTTTGATCTATCAAATCTATTTTATTTAGGACTATTATAGAATGGGGATACACTCTATTTCCAGCTAGTACATCAATAAGATCATCAGCCGTCAAATTGGGTTCCCTTATTGTAATCCTACCATTATGAATACCATAAATCCTACACATTTCTCTTACCATTGATTCTGAAATTGGCAAATCTTGATCTAAAGTTACAGAAATTCCTCCTTTTTCTGTTTTATGTATATGGACATTTGGTGGCTTTTTGTTAACCTTTATACCTATTTCTGATAATTCTTTTACCAATATCGAAAAATGATTAGGTTGAAAAACATCAACAATTATTAAGATTAGATCAGCATTTCTTGCTACCGAGAGAACTTTTTTACCCATTCCTTTCCCAGAAGCTGCACCCTTAATTATTCCAGGTAGATCAATTACTTGTATCTTTGCACCTCTGTATACCATCATCCCTGGAATAGCAGTAAGTGTAGTAAATTGATATGCAGCTATTTTCGAATTAGCATTAGTCAAACTATTTAATAGGGTCGATTTCCCTACACTTGGAAATCCAATTAGGACTATTGTAGCATCTCCTTCTTTTCGAACGTCGTATCCAGAACTACCTTTGCCACTGGAGACAATCTTTCCATGCTTATTTTCTTCTAATTCTCTTTTAAGTTTTGCAATCTTGGCCTTTAAAAGTCCGATATGGAATTCCGTAGCTTTATTTATTTGTGTCTTGTGAATTTCGTCCTCTATTTCTTTGATTTTTTCTGGAATTCCCATTCTTAAATTATGAATAATACCTATATAATACCATAAAAGAATTTCTTTAATTCAAAAAATTCCAAATAGTTTTAGTCCATGGAGGGAACCAATCATGGTACCGAATATTATCATTAAAATCCATGGCATTGCTGGTAATTTTGGTGAATTAAGAATTATTTGATGATTTTCAATAATATTTGTAATGTAATCCCGTACTTTATCATTCCAAATCTTATATTCAATCCTATGTTTTTTTAAAATTGATTCTATTTCATATATAACTGGAGCTCGTACAGATCGGATATGTTGAATATATCGCCTTGAAATTTCAACTTCTCCTTGAATTGCAATTAATCCCTGATGCATATCAAGTAATCTAATATGTATTTCCCAAGGCTTTTTTAACTTCTTTGTAAATCCATGACCGATCTGTCCTGGTTTCTTATTTTCAAAATTTACTTTAGTAAATCCTTCTAAAATAAGAGCTTTGATAATTTCGTCTTTCTTTGTCTTAACCAACAGACTGAGATGATCAAATTGTATATCTTCCGATTTAATAGATTCCTGTAATCCTTTTAAAAAATTCATTTTTTTTGGATATCTTGTAAGGAATTCAGACATTTAGTTAATGAAATTTTTGAGATCATGGTTATATTAAAATGCTATGAAATTAATACTATCATTAAAGAATAGGATTAAACTTTTGCATGCTGCGAAAATAAATATCAGTTTCATAATCAATAGCTAAATCTTCCCATGAAAGCCTTCTATCAGTAAAAGCAATATTTATACCTCTAATTACAACAACTGGGATTGATTCATTGCTTTCTCCCATTACAAATGTTCCCATTGTAGCTAATGAATCTGCAGTAGCTTTAAGTGTATATTTCAGAACGTTTCCAAAAAGGTCTTTGTTACCTCTTTGATCTTCTACCGGTTCTATCCCTGCGCAACCAATAGCTACTCCAGTAGTTCCTATCCTAGTTGGCATTAATCTACTATCAGAAATAATTATTCCCACTTGTATTCCTAATCTTGTTAGGAATTCAAGCCGTAAGGTTTCAGCTGAAAGGAATGGATCATTTGGAAGACAAATAATATTATTAGAAGGGACATTGGATTTATCAATTCCTGCATTTGGAGCTAAGATTCCTCTTCTTATTGTCAATAAGAAGCCAGGCAACCCCCCGAAAATAATATCAGATTCTCGAATTACTGCTTCAACCAGAGTAGGATCCATTTGATAATTCTTGGCAATTTCTTTTGCTTTATCGCTAGGTTTAATTTTTTGTAGATCTAATACTGATCCTTCACTCATAGAAACAAATTTACTTGATAATACTAAAATGTCATTATCTTTAAATTTAAATTTCGAGGATATTATTGTACCAAAAAGATCAAACATTTTTCTTTTAGTTTTAATTTTAATAGGATTTAATATGATCAATATTTCTTTTATAAGATAATATCTCATTATTAGTTTTTTTATAAAGTTTTTATTCGCGAATTGACAAATTTTATTTGATAATAAAGAAATGGGAATGGGAATGAATATTACAGAAAAAATTTTGGCTAGAGCATCTAGTAAAGATAAAGTTTCTCCTGATGATGTAGTCATAGCAAATATCGATAAAGTTATGATTCATGATGTTTCTGGTCCAGGTGTAATTAAAGTTTTTTCAGAATGGGAAAAAAAAGGTAAAATGCTAAATCAGATTTGGGATCCTAACCGTGTTTGGATAAGCGAAGACCATTTCGTTCCTGCTTCTGATAGGATTTCAGCCAACAATATTGCTTTATTGACTGAATGGTCTAAAAAATACAATATAAAAAAACATTATAAATATGGTTTAGGCCAATATGGAATTTGCCATACTCTTTCTCACGAGGAAGGATTGATTTTGCCTGGTGAAATTTATGTCGGAGGCGATTCTCATACAAATACAACAGGTGCAATGGGCGCACTTGCTGTTGGATTAGGTCATACTGATATTGCTTATGTATTAATGAATGGAAAAATATGGTTTAAAGTACCTGAAACAATTCTTTTTAAAATTCAGGGAAACAAACCAGAATACATCATGGCTAAAGATATAATCTTAAAAATAATAGGAGATATTGGAACTGATGGTGCAAATTATAAAGCAATGCAATTTGCTGGAGAGGCAGTCGATAAGATGTCTATGGAGGAAAGATTGACACTGACTAATATGACCACTGAAGCAGGAGCTAAAAATGGGATTATTGAACCAGATGAGATTACATTGGAATATCTAAAAACAAGAACTGACCAAAAAGTTGTTCCAATAAAAGGTGACAGGGAAGCAGAATATACTGACACATTTACCTATGATATTGAATCTTTAGATCCCATTATAGCTAAACCCTATTCTCCCGAAAATATCTGTGCGGTTGGAGATATTGAGGGTAAAGAAATTGACAAAGCATATATCGGCTCCTGTACAGGAGCAAAGTTAGAAGATTTGAGAATGGCTGCAAAAATCCTCAAAGGAAAAAAAGTTAAAATCAGAACAGAAGTTTTACCTGCTGCTCAATCAATATATCTGAAAGCCATTAAAGAAGGATTGATAACTATTTTTATGGAAGCAGGTGCAGTAGTTGGTCCTCCCACTTGTGGGGCTTGTTGTGGAGCTCATATGGGTGTTCTTGCAAAAGATGAAATTTGTATAAGTACCACTAATAGAAATTTTCCAGGCAGAATGGGACATGTTGAATCCAAAACATATTTGGCTTCTCCTTTAGTAGTAGCTGCAGCAGCAGTAACTGGAAAAATAACAGATCCAAGGAATGAAATATCATGAATGTCTTGAAAGGAAAAATTCACAAATATAACAAAGATAACATAGATACAGATGTAATAATTCCTGGACCTTACTTAAAAATCCATGATCACAAAGAATTGGGAAAACATGCTATGGAAGGAATTGATCCTAATTTTTCAGAAAAAATTAGTGAAGGGGATTTTTTATTGACAGGAAAAAATTTTGGGTGTGGATCAAGTAGAGAACATGCGCCAATCGCACTACATGAAGTTGGTATTCGTGCAATACTATCACCATCGTTTGCTAGAATTTTTTATAGAAATGCAGTAGATGGAGGGTATCTATTACCTATAGAAATTGAACCTGATATAATTGAAAAAATCTCTGATAATGATGAGATAGAAATTGATCTGGAAGGTAATTCAATTACGAATTCAACAACTAATGAAAAATTCGAAATAAAACCTTTTCCAGAAATAATTGCAAAAATAGTAAAGGCAGGTGGTTTACTTTATTTTAAAGAATAGTATATAAAAAAACAAATTATTTTAGCAAAGAAATTTTATTCTTTTCATTTTAATAGTTAAGGCTAACGATTTTCTTGTCTTATTTAATATAAATTGGTAACTTGATAATTTACGATGATAAAATCTAAAAATAAAAATTAAATAAAAAATGGGTTACGGTGAATTTTAGTTATCGCCGTCACCGTCACCGTCATTACCGTCACCGTCTCCGTCATTACCGTCACCGTCATCTCCATCTCCTGCATCTTCTTCAGCAGCTTCTGCTAATGGTGGAGAGGTTATTGCATTAAAAGTTTGAGCTTGTGCTACATTACCACTAACTGTATAAGTAGCAGCAAATGGCTCTCCTTCTATATTATGTAATGCAAGAGCATTACCAGCGAATGGAATAGATGCGGAAGCAATAGGCCCAAATTGTGGAGTCAAAAGACTAATTGCTACTGCACCCTCTCCTAATGGAGCAGTTGCAACACCACCATAAAATGGATCAACAGAAGTTTCATTTGCAAAGTTTTGTAATATTACAACCTCTGTTGGTTTACTGGAAGTGAATGTTAATGTTCCTTCATATATTGCATTATCATCTCTAGGAGGTAAAATTAGTGCCATCTGATGTGCTTCGTGTCCTGGTAAAGGATCTTGTATAGATGTCAATGTTCCTTGTTGTGCAAAAGATTTACCTATAGAAATTGTAGCAGCATCAGGCTTTTCTTGAGTAGCTGACGCACCACTGGTAGCATTACCTGCTTGAGCATCACTTTGTTGAGCGCCTGTAGCATTACCTGCTTGATTGCCTGTAGCATTTACTGTTTCAATTTCACTTTCTTGAGCAAAAATAGAGAATTCGTTAATTTGGAGGCCAATTGTCAAGAGTGTTAATAGAAACACGCTTAATATTGTTGAGGTTATTGTTATACCTTTAGACATTGGACTATGGGAGAAACCATTGGATTTAAAGTTTCCTCTATAACATTCTCTTTAATTTTTCTTTAAAAACATTTTTAACGATAAAATTTAGGAAAATATTTTAATAAGATTTGTAAGTTTACATTCTTTTTAATATCTAAAAAAATAAGTGAATAATTTCTTTAAAAATAAAGATTTAATCGATTTTCTCTATCGCTTCTATATGACATTCATGACCTCTATGTTCTTTATTTAAAAATTCGGTCTCTTCATTTGTAATTGGAAATCTCTCCTGATTGAGATTATCTTCGCCACTTTTTTCTAAAACTACTTTCTTACACTGATCACAAATTAATTGAAGTATTATAGGCATAATTTAATAACATATACAATAAATATATTAGTTATTAAAAAAAAGAATTTATTTTATTTTGAAAAATTATTATAAATGGACTCTAATATTTGCGCTTATTGTGGAGAAAAATTCTTTGATTTAGGATGGCCCCATATCGAAGGAGATTCTAATCGAGGAGTTTTCAAAATTGAACACTTTTGCTGTGAAGAACATAAAGAATTATTTCTTAAGTCAAAAGAGTAGAAAGCAAAGAATATTTTAATAATGAATGAACGAATGAATAAAGTTTTGCTAAATTACACGTCTAATAAGAGATCGAATTTTTCCTACTATATTGTCTTTTATTTTATGTTCTCCCGTTTTAGTATAACACTCTTTGCAAAGTGCTTTAAGATTAGCAGGACGATTGTCTTTTAATGAGCCATTAATATGTGAGAAAAAGGGAGTGTCTTGTGTATTGAATTTAATAGAACAACCTTGACATCGATAGCGTGCTCTTTCAAGTACTGTTTGTCGTATTCCCAAATTTATTTTTTGGAACTTTTTTTTATTATGGCTGTTTTTTCCTGAATCTGAGTTAAACATGAGGGGATTATATTACCAATTCCTTAGAATTAACTTTTTCTAATAAGAACCTAACGGCGCATACAAAGAAAGAAAATTACAGAATCTAAGAAATTACTAATTTACCGCGCATAGTAGATGGATGCAATGAACAATAATATTCGAATATTCCTGATTCGCGTGATGCAACAGCTGTAGTAAAATCTTGGTTAGAATAAAGAAAGCCTGTATTAATATTTAATTCATCAATAATAAAATCATGTCTGACAAAATCTTTATTTGCAATAGTAATTTTTTGGGGAAGATTACTATCAATAGAAAGAGTAGGATTTGTTTTATTAAAAAAATTATTTTCGGCAAGTAATAAAATACCCTCAGAATTTATCTTGTTGTCTTCTTGAGGATTTAATAGATTACCAATACCCCATAATGAACCCACAATAATAAAAGAAATTACAACTATTGCAATTATATTATTTATCATGATCTTTAACTTTCAAATTTTTAAATTTTTGCTATTGAGACAATAAGCTAATAAATAATTCAAATTTATATTTATTGCATTACTTGTTAAATAATTTTTAGGTACCATATTTTACTCCTTTAGTAGTAATGGAGCGAAGAGATTCAATGACAGATAATATTGCTAAATAGCTTGTCTTTGGATTAGTAGGACTAGGAACATTTTTTACTCGTACTATCAATTCTCCAAATTTTCCTATTACCTTAATTTCATGCTTATTGATACGGAGAGACGGATCCGCAATTACATTAACCTTTGTTTTTTCAATGCCTATACCAGCAAGACCTAACAATGCTGCAACATTTACATTAGCTGGAAAATTTTGAACTGCCTCAATAGCTGATCCTTCAAAAATTAAGGTCCTTTTTTTAATAGAATCTAATGTTAGATTAGTTTTTTTAAAGAATGGAGAATCTTTAAGAGAATTCGGATTCTTTGTAGTTGTAATGGTAACATAGCTTATAGAACTTCTGACACTCTTAATAGCATCAATACCAGCAATAGCTCCTGATGGGAGATAAAGATTGGTATCATTTTTTTCTACATTTTTTATTATTTGAGAAAAGAACTCAGGATTGGCAAAAGCACCTACACTCATAACTAAGGCATCTTTTTTCAATGAAATAATTGAGTTTAGATAACTTGTGAGAGCATTCTGGGAAGCAGCTTCGACCACTATATCCACATCTTTGAAATTGTCAGACTTGATGTATTCAGAGAAATCAGTAAAGATTAAAGGATTATTATTTGATAATTTTGACTTGAGAATTTCAGCATTCTCAAGTTTAATATCTAGTAAAGATGAAATAGTTACATTTTCTATCATCATTCTATCTACAGAAAGCGCAAGTTCACTTCCTATAGCACCACAACCTATTATTGAGATATTCTTTTTCATAAATGGTTAATAAAGATCTTCAATTTATCAGTTAAAATAGTTTCCTAAAAGAATCCTGGATTATTTTTGTAGTCTAAAATTGAGATCCCTTAATTACAATGATATTCTTTTTGTATAACAAAAGTACTTTTCTAAGGTCATAATTAATAATTAATTTTGTTTTCTTTATAGGAATCAAATTTGTAAAAAGTATTAACCAATTGATAACATTCTATCTATTGCAGATCTAGCCTTGTTAGAAACTGATTGTGGAACTTTAACTTGGTATACATTATTTACTAAAGAATTGTAAACTTTATCAATAGTAATTTTTTTCATGTATTGACATACTGCATCTTTTCTAATGGGGATGAAATTTTTTGTCGGATTTTCTTTTTGCATTCTATATAATATTCCCGTTTCTGTAGCTACAATAAAATCGCTTTTAGATGAATTTTTAGCCTGGTGCATCATGCCTTCAGTAGATAAAATATGACCTTCATGTACCAAATCACCCTTAGCCATATGATACATAGTTGAGGATGTGCAACTGCATTCGGGATGGACCAAAAATTCTGCATTTGTATACTGTTTCATCATCTTGTTAATATCTTCTGCACGGATACCGGCATGGACATGACATTCTCCTGGCCAGATGAACATGTTCTTTCTTTTTGTAACTTCTGCTACATACGAACCTAAGAACATGTCAGGAAGAAAGAGAATAGAGGTATTTGGTGATATACTATTTACTACTTTTACAGCATTAGAGGATGTACAACAATAATCTGATAATGCTTTAATTTCTGCAGAAGTATTAACATAGCTAACAACTATAGCATCTGGATGCTCCTTCTTCCAATTTGTTAATTCAGTAGGATTTATAGAAGAAGCAAGAGAGCAACCTGCAGCCAAATCTGGTATTAATACATTTTTATCTGGACAAATAATAGAAGCGGTTTCTGCCATAAAATGAACACCACAAAAAATAATAGTTTTAGCATTAGTTTGTTCTGCCTTTCTTGAAAGAGCTAATGAATCGCCAATAAAGTCAGATACATCTTGAATCTCGGGTAATTGATAATTATGTGCTAAAATAATGGCATCTTGTTGCTTTTTTAAAGAAATGATTTCTTTGATATATTCGTCGTTTGATAAACTCATTTGCTATTTAAAATATATTAAGATAAAACAAGATTTAAATTAGTACTATTTAGGACACCTTTGCCTAACATCTTTGTATCATATACATAGATTGCCTCTTTAAAAATTGCAACAAATTTATTAGGCACGTATTGACTATCAAAAATATGCCAACGCACGGATCGCTTACTAAAGCAGGAAAAGTAAAGGGTCAAACGCCAAAGGTTCAAGCAAAGGAAAGAGCTAGTCCTATTTCTAAAGTACGTAATAAAGAGAATTTCATCAAGAGGTTTGAGAAAAGAATTTCACCTGGCCAAAAAAAGCCTGAACGTGGTGGAAGAAGAAGGTAAAATCTATTTTTTTTATTTTATTGTTAATTAATCATTTCTTATCTTTAAGCTAAAATCCAATGATGGGGCCGAATGTGTCAAGTATCCAATTGAGATAATATCTGGTTTTAATTTTGCATAATCAATTACGTTTTGTAAATTTATTCCTCCTGATATTTCAATTTTAACTTGATCTCTCAAGCCCATTTTAATAATCTTTAAAATAGTTTTTTTAGCATGTAATACAGAAAAATTATCTAGCATTATAATATTTGCACCAGATTCAATAGCTTCTATAGCTTCATTTTCATTTTTGACTTCACATTCTATATTTTTGGAAGACCCTATTCTTGCTCTAATTGATGGTATTATTTTTTTTATAGATTTATCTACAACAATATGATTATCTTTTATCATAATCATATCATCTAGTCTAATTCTGTGACTTATTCCACCTCCTATTACAACCGCTTTTTTATCCAAGAGTCGTAATCCTGGAACAGTTTTTCTTGTTGATGCTATAGAAATTGAATGGTCTATTTGATTGACTGTATCTACAAATCTTCTTGTTAAAGTAGCAATACCACTCATTCTCATAAGCAAATTTAGAGCAATTCTCTCAGCTTTCAATATGTCTTTTGCTTTTCCATTAATTTCCATAATTTTTTCTTTGGATGAAATATTCATTCCATCTGTTTTGATATATTTTGAATTACAATTACAAATATCAAATAACATTTCTATTTCTTCCATACCACATAAAATTCCAATAAAATCTGATTTATATATAATATCAGCCTTTACTGCTTTGTTAAAATTGTCAAGACTATTACTAGTAATATCTTCGATTCCTACATCTTCATGTAAAAAATTTAAAAGTGAATTTCTTAAATTGAAATGATCAGAAAGTTTTTCCATTACGAGACTTTGAGTGCATATTTATGTGGTACTGTAATCTCGAGGGTTTTTGCAATAAGAGAAGTAGTGGGATCAAAGACAATTACTATTCCTGACCAGTCACTAGAAAGATCGGTAGAATTACAAACTGGACAAACTTTACCCACTGTAATAGCTTTACATTTTTTACAAGCTAATTCTCTAGGCATGGACTACTTTGTACCCCCTCCTTTTTTCTCCTTTTGTGTTTGTGGTTGATTAGATTTTTCTATTTCTTCTTTAATCCAATCAAACGAGCCTAAAAATGGTTGTCTACAAGTAATTCCTATCTTTCCCATAGAGGATCCTTTACCTAGACTTACAGCAGTAATTCTTGCCCTCATTTTAGAACCAATTCTTAAGGAACGGGAAGATTGATTTGCAATTATTAATCCCTGTTTAATGTCACTTTTTAAGTAATCATCGGTAATTTGAGAAAGATGTAAAAGAGCATCAGTTGGTCCTATGCGTACAAATGCCCCAAAATCTGTAATTTCTATGATTTCTCCCTCTACTATTTCTTGAATTTTTGGAAAAAAAGTCAATGCTTTAAAAGTGACTTTATGATATGTTGCCCCATCCCCTGTAACTAATTTACCAATTGAATCAACATTAGCATCAATAATCATTATAACATAACCCAACTCAGAACTGATCATACTTTCATATTTTTCCTTAAGAATTCCAATTGCCGTATTTTTTAATGAATTTGTAAGTCTGCTAGGAGGAATTCTAACAATATCAGTCATAGAAGCTATATTAAACATGTTGGACGAGATAGGATATAATATATCAATTTATGAACCTTTTGTTTAGATAAAATAAAGAAACAACGTATAGAATTAGGTAATGCACTAATAACGTCTTATTGAATTATCGATAAAATGAATATTTAAATATTGCTAAAGAGCAGTTTTTCTCGATGGTTACCGTTGATCAAGTATTATCTTCTTTAAAAAAAGTAGTAGATCCTGAATTACATAAAGATATTGTCTCTATGGGTATGATAAAAGATATGGCCATTAATAATGATAAAATATCCTTTACATTAGAACTAACTACTCCTGCATGTCCTTTTAACAGTGAAATAGAACAAGACGTAAGAAACACAATTTCAAATTTAGGTATTAAGGATTTAGATCTTAAGGTTACTGCGAAAGTGATGGAAGGAAGGTCTATATCTTTAGATGAGCTCTTGCCTGGAGTAAAGAATATCATTGCAGTTGCAAGTGGTAAAGGGGGTGTTGGAAAAACAACAGTTTCTGTTAATCTTGCAATATCTCTTGCAAAAACAGGAGCTAAAGTTGGTCTATTAGATGCTGATATTTATGGCCCAAGTGTACCATTAATGCTAGGTTTAAAAGACTCTCCTCAGGTATTAGAAAATAAAATTCAGCCTCCGATATCAGAAGGGGTAAAAATTATTTCAATGGGCTTTTTTTATGAACAATCGCAACAAGCAGGTATTTACAGAGGACCAATAATTTCTGGAATTATTAAACAATTTCTAACAGATGTAAATTGGGGAGAACTTGATTATTTGATCATTGATTTACCTCCAGGCACAGGTGATGCCCCATTAACAATTGCTCAGACAATTCCAATTACTGGAATACTAGTGGTCACTACACCGCAAGATGTTGCAATGAATGTAGCAGTCAAATCAATAGGGATGTTTAACAAATTAAATGTACCAATAATAGGAGTAATAGAAAATATGAGTTATTTACAATGTCCTAATTGCAATGAAGAGATTCATATTTTTGGAAATGGTGCAGGACAAAAGATAAGTGAACAATTTAATATTCCATATATAGGAGATATACCTTTAAATCCGGAAATAATGCAGGGAAGTGAAACAGGAAAATCTATTATTATCTCTGATCCTGAATCTAGACAAACTAAATCTTTCTTAAAGATTGCAAAACTAGTTGCTGGTAGATGTAGTGTTTTAGCTTTAGAAATGCAAGAACAGGAACAATCTGAAAATAATAAAGAAAATTCTGAACAAAATAATTTAAAACCAGCAGAAAATGCCTCTTAAAGATGAGCATATTAATCTTTTAAAAAAACCATTTGGTTCATTAATAAAACAAGAAGATATTTCCAAAGAAAATATTTTTTATTTTATAAAAGATTCTAAAATGATAATTACAGTAGGAGATGCTACAACAGAAAAAATTCTTTCTTTTGATCTGATGCCAAATTTAGCGATAATCGATGGAATTGAGAGAAGAATAAAAAAATCAGAATTGGAAATGGCGAATCTAAAGAATACGTTTTTAACAAAAAATCATATCTATAATCAATATCAATGTAAAAATACAAAAGGAACAATATCAAAGGAAGCCTATTTAACAATAAAAAAAATATTATTTGAAGAAGAGCAAGCTATTATTTTTATAGATGGTGAAGAAGATCTCCTTGCATTACCAGTCTTTGCTCTTGCTCCTCTAGACTCGATTGTTTTTTATGGTCAACCTTTAGAGGGCATAGTTATGGTGAAAATAAACGATGAAATTAAAAATAAGTCCTCCAATCTGATAAAAAGTATCGGGATAGAATAAAAACAATGGGAATGATGAAGTGGTGGCTGTATGAAGAAATTACCTAATGATTAGTGATACCAATTTCTGACCCTAATATAAAAAAATTGGTAAATTTACCTTATTTGTTACAACCACATCCATCAGCCTCATAATTACCGATTTTGACATCATATAATTTTATACAATCTTTACAAATGCTCTGTCCTTGAGAAATAAGAGAGTTACAAAAAGAACAAACATTGTTAATTTTTTGCATATAAATATATCATTCTTTTGGCATATAGTCTTTACTTAGTCTTTACTATTAAGGCATTAACAAACATTCTGAAAATATTATCATAGTTTACTTATGGCATGAGCAATTACATTGTGTTAATTTTATATCAAAAGAACAATCATGATCAGGTCCACACATATCATCTACAGGAAGTTCCAAGGGACAATCAGAATGTCGAGCACGTTTACAGAAAAAAGAAATAATCATCACATATAATTAAATAAAGAGACATTAATTTTTAACTACAAATATGAAAAAATTTATAATTCATATGTCAATGTTAAATAATTGCGGAGCATAAATGGAACCATCTCTGACTCTTTTTACTTTTGCAACTGAAAGGTAATGAGGCCAGATCGTAATCATTATTGATCCCTCTGGGACGCCTTCCGGCACTTCGATTAAAACTATATCATCTAACAAAATACCATGATCTTTAATTAATTTAGATTTTGCTATATCAATAAGTTCCACAGACATACCACTACTATATAAATAAACGGAACCAGAATATTCTATTTTTTTATCCATATGGTGAATAATCAATAGAAAGATAATAAAATATAATAAGTTTTCAATACATGAAAAGGACTCCCAAGTAATATTCGAAATTAATTAATCAAAACTTTCATATAATTATAGTTCATCTATATGATACTTTGACATGCATCCTTTACATTCATATATTTCATCACCAACAGGACCAGAAACATTGAATCTTACAATTGTAGTACATTTTGGACAGCGACCTTCAACACTTCTAGTTTTTCTTTGAGGTTTAACTGTACGCCTTTTTCTACTCCCCATATTATTTTATTGTAATTGGCATACTCTTTATAAACCTCTTTAAATATTATAAAGATACATTTTGAATAATATAATATGAAAATCATTAATTCTCTTGATAAATTAGGTTAGAATAAATAAGATTGTTTTATCAATTATATGCTATTGACTCTACCAACTACATGCTCTTTCTCATATCAAAATACTCAATGTAATCTTCCACCTTCATACATATTATCAATTATATCAAATGGAGAAGACCTTATTGGCGTATCCTGTATTGAACATTTGGAACCAATAAAATATAAAATAAAAAAGTTACAAGAAAATAAAGCTCTGCCATATGGAACATTAAAAGTTGAGAATATTAAAATGGTATCTACTAATTGCATAAAAGGCTCAAAAGAAGATTATGAAGATATTTATCTTCAACGTTTAAAAGATGATCAGTAAAATGGTCAATTTTTCTTAAGTTCACGTTCCTTATTAACTAGATATAATGGCTTTTTCTTTGAAAGTATATTATGCAAATTAATTGCTGCCACTTTAGACATTTTATTTCTAGTTTGAACAGTTGCGCTACCAATATGGGGTAAAAGAATAACATTTTTTAATTTTAATAATTTACTTTTATTTGGTAATGGTTCTTTTTCAAAAACATCTAATCCTGCACCAGCAATCCATTTATTTTGCAATCCTCTTATTAAAGAATTTTCATTAATTATATTACCTCTTGAAGTATTAATAAGATATGATGTCTTTTTCATTTTTTTTAGTTGTCTCGCATCGATTAAATGGTAATTATATTTATCATAACTGATATGAATAGATAAAAAATCACTATTTTCAAGCAATTCATCGAAACTTACAAATGTTGTATGTAATTTTTTTTCTATCGATTTTGATAATTGGTGTCTATTATTATATATGACTTTCATCTTGAACCCTTTTGCACGTTTAGCAACAGCAGATCCTATATTACCTAAACCAAGAATTCCCAATGTAGATCCATATACATTACTTCCAAGAAATAGATTGGGAGTCCAACCATTTTTCCATTTTTTATTAATTATAAATGAATGACCTTCTACAACTTTACGAGATAATCCAAGAATCAGTGAAAAAGTCAGATCAGCTGTAGCTTCTGATAATATATCCCCAGTATTTGTAACATAAATTCCTCTTTTACTAGCCTCATCTAGGTCAATATGTTCAAATCCTGTACTAAAAGTACTAATTACCTTCAAATTTGTACCAGCAGCATCCATTATATCAGAGTCAATTTTTTCAGATAAAGTGCAAAGAATTCCCTCTACACCCTTAACTTTTTGTATCATAAGGTTTTTGGTAGGAGATTCTATTGTATCATTTAGTATAACATCATAGTACTTTTTTAATAATTCTATTCCTACTGGACTAATTTTTCTTGTTATAAAAATT
>DASVFI010000199.1:0-11701 GCA_036380115.1 Nitrososphaeraceae archaeon
ATAAATATTTCATAGTATTCTACGATTTACTAATTATAGGTATAAATCTCGTATTTTTGTATTTTTTTGCATCTTTGCATTCAATTATATATCTTATGTTCCTATATTATGGTATGCAAGAATATTGTCATCAATAAGAAAAAAACTAACCAAATTGAATCCAACACCTTACTTAAGTTAGTAGGTAGATAAGTCCTCTTCTTTCTCTCAATCCCAATACCTGGAAACCTACTAACTTAAGTAGTTTAATTTCATGTATCTAAGTTATTAAAAAGAACTCTTTATATGAATATGGCGAGAATTAAATTATTTCCGTCAATTTTGATTATAAATGGAATATGGTAAATTGTATACGTGATATTAAAACATAAAGAATGTTTATATAATATAAGTATAAAGAACTGTAAAAAAAGATATGGTATCTTCTAAAAAAGATCGGAAAATTTGTAATTTAAAATTATTTTTTTACAGTTAGTATGTATGTAGTAGTATAATTCCAACCTACAGGTCCTGCAAATTCATCTTTGTTTATACTACCATTTGTGTCATTATTTGTTGTAGTTTTAATGTTTCCCTTAAATTTAAGTTCATAATTGCCAAGAGGTAAAGGTTTTAAAAATACCCAATTTCCATCAGAAATTGCCTGGGTTGTCTGCGGTTGTAAATTTAAAATGTTATTTTCGGTTAACGTAAAATTAAAAATATCTGATTGAATACGATAATTTTCTAGATTTGGTATTTCTACACCGTTAAGTGTTGCAAATACTGGAACTGTTGTATCTTGAATTTTTTTAGCGCAATTACTTAATTCCTCTTTTGTTTTCATTTGTGGGTATTCAACAAATGAACATTCAGAATTTAATATAGGAAATAGTATTCCTACGCCATAAGGGATTTCACAATAACGTATAACTGACTGTTGATATGTACCTGGGAAAAACCAGACAGGTTCTTTCTGACTCTCTTTACAGAATTTTCCAGTATTATCATATGCGGGATGAATATTTTGTGGAAGTGAATATGCCCATTGCCACCATTTCTCAGTCCAGTCTGCATATGAAACATTAAAAGGATTAGAATCTATATTATAAACGAAATTAGAAATATCAAAATTAGTATTATTATTTGTAAATGTAGAATTATTAGAATTTTCTGGATTAAATGATATTACATTGACAGCGTTTACCAGAAGTAAAATTAAAATCAAGGTAAAAAAACTCGTTGTCAGTAAAAATTTCCTCATCATAAATGTCACATAGGTTATATTTATTGAACTTTTCTCTGTCTATTCTTTTTTTCATGTGTAAATGCCTTTTTCGTTAAATAGCCTCAACATATTGAAAAACGTGAACTCCTTGTAATGGAGACTTTTTTATTCCTAGTGTTATATGTATAGAAATTTGAAATATGCCAAGAGGGAGTAATATTTATAGTGGTGCAAAAATAAGAGTCTATTGTAAATATACTACCAATAACTTGTATTTAGCTTTTATTATTAGAAACTTAATTTAAGATAAAATAATGAAACATCAGAAATTGAGGATTCTCCTTTAATTACAACTGAACAAATAGATAAGTCAATGGAAACAAACAATACTTCACCTCAAGATAAAGATAAGATACTTTAATTTAATAGACAATCCCATAATAAATTTCAAATTATTTTAAATTTTATGTTTTACAACATCTATTAAATTTAGTTAAAATAGATAACCAATAAGGGTAGGAAAATATGAGGCTATTTGTAGCGATATACTATTATCTTGGATTTAGCTGTTATTATTATTAACTTATTATAATATTTGAAAATTTGAATACACTAAATATTGATAACATATTAGGTTTGTAGGAATTGAATACTTCAAAAATGAGAAAGTTTGAACAAATTATCATTGTTGTTAGAGTAAGCTTCTCAAGACTTTATGGTAAAGATTAGCTATTGATGTATATTTATTGAACAGAACAATATTAGGATCTAATTTATATCATATTAATAATGAAAAATTTTATACTATAAGGTCTATATTTTTTGATAAATAAATTCGATAGATAGTATATTATATAATATTCTATGGGAGGGATATGAATACTCTATCAGCTCAAAGGTATATTTATAATTTAAATTTTTTATATAATTATAAAAAGTTATCAAAAATAATTAAAAGAAAATATTCATCATATTTTATAAAGTTATTTTTACTTCAATCTCTCAAGAATCTAAAAGGAAAAGACGAATCTATTGCTCTTTAATTTTCCTTTGCTGACTAATGATAAGATGATTAATCTATTCAAGTATGTCATATTACCTTCAACTTCTCTTTCAATAATTGCTCTAATTTCTACCAACCAAATGTTATGGGTAACATCATCAATACATCATTTCTATATTGAATTATTTGGCACAATATTTGCTGGAATACTGGCATTCTATTATATTTCTCGTGCTTATACTATAAATGATAAATTTAGTCTTTTTATCGGCATTGGCTTTCTAGTTAATGCTTTAATTGATTTGTTTCATGTTATAGTTTCCATTCTTAATACAAATGACATTTTATTTCTAAAACATTTCATCCCACAGACATGGTTTGCAGGCAGGCTATTTCTTAGCGCAATGTTAGCTATAGCAATTTTTAAGTATACTTCTTTTTCATCTGTTAATTCAAACATACAACAAAAACAACAACAGCAAATATCTTCAGGCAAGAAGAATGAAAATATATTATCATTATCAGTTTTACTTTACTTAATAATAGTTACTTTACTTGTTTCTATTGTAGCTATAAGCTCGCTCTTTGTTGTTTTCCCATTTTCTGTAATTGATGATATTCCTATACATAGACTATATGAAACATTTCCATTAGCATTATTTTTAATTTCATTGTATTATTTCTATAATAATGGGGTTTACAAAAATAAAGATATTTTCTATACCAGTTTAGTAATTTCTATTGTATTTGATATTTTTGGACAAATAATAATGTCCTATTCTGCTAATCATTTTGATACATCCCACAATATTGCTCATGTCTTAAAAGATGCAGGTTATTTTATCAATATCATTGGGCTTGCGTTATCAAGCATACAATATAATGCGAGATTAAAAGAAAATAACGAATTGCTCAACCAACAATACGAGAAAATAAAAGAATCAAAAAAGATGAAATCAGCATTTATCAATATAGTAGCACATGAATTTAGAACTCCTGTACAACCTATAATAGGACTAGCAGAAGTTATGTATTCTAAGATTAAAGATGAAGAGCAACATGAATTATTAGAAGTTGTTATGAGAAATGCAAACAGGCTAAAGCGACTTACTGACAACTTGTTGGATGTAACAAAAATAGAAAGTCAATCTTTAGCACTTGATAAAGAAAAATTAAATTTGAATGGTTTGATATTAGAAGTTTTAAAAGACTATGTAGATAAACAGAAAACACAAATGGTAAAAATAGTTTATGATTTCAAAAATATAGATGATGTTATTATTGAAGCTGATAGAGATAGAATTGCTCAAGTTATTTGCAATCTTTTGGATAACGCTTTAAAATTTACTAAAGCAAGCCAAATGATATTTCTTATTATAGATAAAAAGAAAGGCGAAGAAGATGGAAAAGAACAAGTTATTGTAAGTGTTAAGGATACTGGAAATGGTATATCTAAGGAAGTATTACCTAAATTGTTTTCAAAGTTTACAACTAGTGATTCTAGTAGTGGAACTGGATTAGGACTCTATATTTGTAAAAATATTGTACAAGCACATGAAGGTAAAATTTGGGCAGAAAATGACTCAGATGGCAATGGAGCAATATTTAGATTTGCATTGCCAGTTATAAGTTACTTTAATTCAAATAATAATAGCAACAACAATAACACAAAACTTGAACGTTTTCAAAGATAATTATAAAAATAATAACACTAAATTTTTTGATTAAGTGACAAAATATTCATTAACAATACTTTATAATTATAAAGAAATTATCATATTGTAATTATCATCAAAACAATACAATTTAAAAAGTTTATCATGATAATCATGATAGTTTTAGTTAAAATTTTACAACCTTTTCTATAAAAATAATATTTTATCTTATAACAACAAATAACCTGACTAACAAAAATACCGATAGCGGTGCTAAAATAAGAGTCTACTAAAGATAAACTACTATATCTTGTATTAAGCTTTTATTATTATAAACTTATTTTATTTTAAAATAATTTGGATATTCTAAAAAATCTTAAAATCCCAAATTAAAGATATCAATTGTAATTTATTTGATATATTTAGAATTCTAAAAGATTCTTTGAAGATAAAGTTATAATATTTGATTTTTTAATAAACTATGATAAGATGATTATTCTTCTATTTCTTCTGCTTTTTCGAATAATAATTCTAAACCTAATAGTGAAAGGGGAATTTGATAAATGTTGTGGTGATTATTGTCTTCATCATCAGCATCAATAGCAGCAGAAGAAATTATTGTAACTATTTCCAACTTTCTATTATTTGTCCTGCATGTTTCACACAAAACACCCTCTTCTTTTTCTTCTCCTTCTCCTACCTGAACGATTTCATATTTTCCACAATACAATAGAATATTTTGGCATGATCCGCATCTTATTAGCTCATTAGCCTGTCCTTCAGATTTAGAAATGAATTCTTGTAATCTAGTAGTAGACATATTCTTTTAATTTGTTTATACTGACACTATTACTACTATCTATAGAAGATTTGTAATTGTCTTTTTCACTATATGATTGGTATTGTGGTTTGTAAGCTGGTTTATAAGAAGGGTATTCTGGTTGTTCGTAGTAACCGTTTCTGTATGATTTCTTGTAGTCGTACATTTCATATTCTGGTTCATAGCTATTGTATTCCTTTTTCTGCGTATTGTAATGGTATTCTAGTTCAGGTTCATAGCTATTATATCTATTGCCCATTCCATCATAGTATTCAAGTCCAGCTTGTGCATTCACTCCTATAATAATAAATGATGGAAATATAGCAGCAAATGTTCCTGCAACTAATATAACTGCTAAAAATATTGCATTAGTATTTTTTATCGATACTATTTTATTCAATATTCAATCATAACACATCTAAATATATCTGAAATATGAAGGAAGAATAAATATTCTTTGAAGATAATGTAGTAATAGTTGATTTTTTAAAAAAACTCTAAGAAGATGAATATAGTTAATCATTATAGTTATTTATCAATATATATGAATTAGGAATTTGTTACTACGTCGGAGAGTAATACCGATAGCAGTGCAAAAATAATGTCTAATGTATTTAATAAAGAAGAAATCTTTAAGGACTACTTTTTAAAATAGATATCAGTAGAGAGCCGCTATAAATTTAATATTGTACAAATTAAATAATCGTTTTTGATTGTTGTAATAACTCTCCAATTTCATTATGCATTTTTAGAAAATTTAATCCTTTTTCTGTAGTCTTGAATGTATTATTCCCTTCAAGACATTCTATTAGATTGTTTTATATCAAAATAGAAGATAATCCTTTAATTGGTTATAACTTAAAGTATTATACTTAATTTAAGTTGACTTTCTCTTACACTAAAAAACACCTCATAAATTCAGTTCTAAATCTAGTATACTAGTGGATATTTGCAGAAAAGTCAGGCAATTGAAGTTTATATATAATGACGAAAGAAGAATAAAAGATGTGGAATATTAAAGACAGAAATGGAAGCCCTACAGGAAGAAGACAAGAATATGAGTGAAGAGATTAGGGCTAGAGAAAATAAAAGTTTAGAGATAAAGATAAAGATAGAAAAAGAGTTGGAAAATCCCAATAAATCAAAAGTATATGCTGAATATGATGATAAAGAATAATTCTTTAAGTAGTTGAAAATGAAATTATCAGCATCCAGATATCAGACCATACAACAAAAGAGAATAAAATGTTTAATAAAATTCTCAAGAGATAAACACACTAAGTTAGACTCTACAAAAAATTAAAAATTTTTAGAAAGTACAAACACAATTACTTTGATAATTATTTTTACATTTTAAATCGGCAATCTCTTGTTATCTGTAGTAGAGGAATTAATTAGTTTTAGTTATAGATAGGATTAACAGCATACAATACTCATACTTACTAAAAAATCATATAGCTTTTATTATAAGTAACTTATTTTAATATCGTTTTTGAAAAGATAAACAAATAATCTCTTTTGGTAAATGGATTCCGAAGGATTGAACTTTGCTAATACATAGGTTCGTTACTTTACATTTTTATAATTTAGGACTTAGATTATAGTTTAAAGCTAATTTAATTATTAAAAATACTTTTGTATTATACCAACTTTAAATAATATTCATTTTATTATAAATGCAATAGACTCTTTCAATAAATTGTAAAGATGCTGGAGACCCAGTATGCAATCATACCATATATGGTGAAACAGAAGAGGAAGTTTTGAAAAATGCCAAAGAACATGGCATGAAGGAACATGGTTATACAGAAGAATCGTGGAATGAGATATTATCAAAAAATATGGAACATTTCAAGAAGATAATAAAACAAGTTTAATTATCTATTCTTTATTTTTTATTCAATATATTTTGAAAATTTAGAATATTTTAAATTGCTAATTATATATTGTGATTATTTATTTATATTTTATAGATTCCATACTTTTATGTAACTTTTAATTTCTGTTTAAAATTATAATTATTGATTAACTTTTAACGAATCTTTAAATCTAGAAGATTATTGTTATTGTCAATAATCTTTGAGTCCAGGAGTAAAGACCAGCGATAGATTAACACTAAAATATTTTATTTTCTCAATGATAATAGCTATAATCATTGCAAATGTTATTGTAATATTTTCAGAAGAACCCAGTAAGCATTCTGTTTCTCTTTGGGCATTAATAACAACTGCAGCTACTGCTTTGATTTTAGGCATTATCGCTGTCTGTAGATATGGAATTCATGGCAATCATGGTAAATCATATTTGTTTCTTACCCTTGGTCTTATATCTTGGTTCTCAGCTGATTTTACGCTTTTATATAATTATTATGCATTGGGGATAAAAGAACAAAGACTTGTTACTACTACAGATGCTTTATGGTTTATAGGGTATGGATTTCTTGCTTTACATTTGCTTACAGTATCACTCTCTTTACATATTAAAATAAAATCTAAAATTGTTATCGTAGTGTCAATTATTACAGCACTATTTATTAGTTATAATTTGGTTAATATTCTTTCTTATGATTCCAATATTGATGATGATTTTATGGCTATTATAGTAACCGTTTTGTATCCTATCCTCGACTTTATATTAATTATACCTTCTTCACTAATACTGATAACCTTACGTAAAGATTATGAACAAAATATCCCGTGGTTTCTTTCTTCATTATCATTATTAGTCAATGCAATAGCTGATGATGGATATGTTCATGATTTTGTAAGAGGCAATTCAGAAAATCTCTGGTTTTGGGAACTTTTCTATATAACAGACTTTATTATTATGACAGGAGCTTTATTTTGGTATAATAAATTTCATGTTACTAATTCACTAAGAAATGCACAATTGAGCAATAATCATAAATAAAGCATATCTATATAAATATTTATCAATATTCTTTATATATTTGGCCTATAACTATTATAGCATGCCTTTGAATTAGATAATTATAAAGATATTGCATAGTTACCATCAAAACTATATACCGATAGAGTTACAAAAATAAGAGTCTATTGTAAAGATATTACGAACTTGTCTTGTATTTAGTTTTTATTGTTAGAAACTTATTTTTAAAAGTTTGATTATACTATTAGAAATATAATTGAAAGTTTGTTAAAATAATAAAAATAAGGAATCTATAATTAATCAACATTTATCATTACTAACAGGGTATTTCCACCATACAAATCTTTATAATTAGGTCCATATATTTATTAATGTCGTCCTTATATTTATTAAATTTGTCTGCATATTCTTTTAGTATCGATTCGCCAGTAATATTATATAATGTTTTTAGGTGATCGATATGAATTTTATGATATTCCATGCTAGCTAGATTTTCTCTTTGACCAATAGGCTTCAGATCATAACGCGACCAGCTTCCAGTATCATACTTCCATAAATTATGTTTTAGATAGTTTATTCCTTTGTCAAATAATGACTTTGATGCAGGATTATTAGTTAGCTCATAATACTGCCATATATGTAATAATACACCGGTCTGGCCATTTAAAATATATGTCTTTTGAAATCCAGGCTTACCCAATTCATGAAAAAACATTAAATCGCCATTATCATCTTCTATAGTCATTACTCCGCCATCATCATAATCAAATAGAAATGCTTGAAATGCCTTATTTGCTTCATCTAAGTACGTTTCATTATTGGTTAAATCATAAGCACGAGCTAAAACGACTATCCCTATTGCTTGTGCATAGCCGGAATAGTATGGAGTGGTTAATTCGTTATACCATGGCCATGTAAAATCAAATTCCCAAATAGAGTATCTTCCTCCTTCTTTATCCTTCGCGTTATTGACAAGCCAATTAGCAGTATTAATAAAATATTCCTTCGATTTCGTATCTCCAGTATTTTCATATTTTTTATAATATTCTAATCCCCAACTAGCTAAGATTAATGGATTGTATACATTATGTTCAATGGTAGGGTATTTGTACATTATTACGCCATTATCATCTGGAATCGGCTCTGCAAATACTGTTGAGACTAGTAAAAAATCATAGGAATAATAGTTTGCTATGGAAAATATACTTATTGCAATGATGCCAGTAATCATAATATAAAAAATAGGAGATGATATAATCATATCGTTCTGTTTATTTTATCAAGAAACTTAATATAAAATAGGATGTGAAACAAATTTGACCTAAAAAGAGCATTTTCAATCAGTATTAATTAGACTAATATTAAAAAACAAAAACTTATTATCTTATGTTCTTAAATCCCGTTATAATAAGAATTAGAAGTCAAGCTTTTATTTTTGGTTATTGAACCTGTTTAGTTAATGGAACCAAGCAGATATGAACCTTAGTTAAATTCGTTTTTATAAATATACTTCTAGAAGAGTTAAGTCCTAAATTTTTTACCACTTTTTTTTGATTATTTAGGATATTACAAAATAGTACTGCTTTTGAGGTTATTGTTATAATCCTCTATCATCTCAGTCTATCTATGCAATGATTATAATAGCCTCTTGAAACTCACTGTTGCTGCTTAATTTATGAAATTACTACGTCGGGAGTAATATCGATAGCAGTGCAAAATAAGAGTCCAGTATTATAGTAATAAATTTAATATTTAAATATGAAGACTCTCATTATATCATTTGAAGGTAAATTTAAGTTACCAAAATAATTTTTTTTATTAGTAAAAATAAAATAATCTCGATGGATTGCAAATGTGTTTTTATATAATGATAATGATTATTACTCTTAATCTAGATATAATTATAATTTATTATTTCCATTCCCAATGTTTTTCAGTAGAGGTACCTGATTCATCTACTTCACTTTCGAATACACCAATTTTGCTATTTAGAAAAGAAAGTTTTCCATTTGTTGAAGATGACTTGTATATTACAGACCCACGAAAACTAACGCTGATTTGTCCTTTAGAAGTCCCTATTCCATATCCTCTAAATGTTGCAGTATCTTCACCATCTTTGGTAGTTATTATTCCTTGTCCTTCAACATATATTATATTTTTACCTGAAGGAATTGTCCAAAATGTTCCTAACATTGTAATTTCAATACCTTTAAATTTTCCTTCTTCTATCATAGAATGTTCAATCTTATATTCATCTGCATTCAAGATTCTTGAACCTGCAAGTCTACCTTTTCCTTCGTATAATAATTCTCCTAACATAATTAGTGTTTAATGTAATTGTTTCATATATAAAGAGAATACAAATAATAAGTCAAAGATAATTTTATTATTATGAATATGCACTTACATGGTATTTAGCTTTTATTATTAGTAACTTATTTTAAACTATCATTGAAGATTTAGAATATCAAAGTCATTGTTGACAAGTCTCAAGTATAACTTAATATTTAAACTACTAATAATATAACACAGTCATGAGTTGATTTTTTAACTGAATTTATATTTACTACCTATACTTAAATTTACTTGATGAATTAGTTTTTGATAACAGATATTGGATATTTGATAATTTTAGGTATATCGTCATTTGTCTCTACAAATATCGATGATATTTTTTTGCTCATTGTATTTTTTTCTAACGTATTAAGATATCCTCTTTATCAAGTCATAATTGGACAATATGTGGGAATGGGCTTATTAGTAACAATCAGTATAATTTTCTCTCTTGTTTCTTTGGTGATTCCATCATTTCTTATAGGTCTAATGGGTTTTGTTCCCATAGTAATAGGTATTAAAAAACTTATAGAAAAACACAATAAAGAAAAAAATTCATTTAAAAATAAAAATCATAATAAATCAACATCATTACTATCTTTTGTAAGTGTTGCTGCTGTTACTGTTTCAAACGGTGGAGACAATTTAGGAATTTATACACCAATATTTGCAGTCTACAATTCCATAGACCAGCTTATCATTTTCATTGCTATATTTATGATTATGACAGCGCTATGGTGTAGTATTGGTTTTTATCTTGTTAATCATAGTTTTCTTGCTAATAGAATACAATACATTGGCCATATAGTTTTACCATTTGTTTTAATTGGACTTGGATTGTATATAATCATAGACCATTTTATAATTGAAGTTTAATTGAAAATATTTATTTCCTTTAATCTGTTAAAGAATTAATACCTATAGCGGTTCTAAAAAAAGAGTCCATCGTAGAGATACTACTACCTTGTTTTTAGCCTTTTATGTAACTCAACATTTGTGTATTAAATAAATATCATTTTATTACGGATAAATATAGTCATAAAATTATATAATGTCTTTACCAACATCTATACATAGTAACCTTACTAGGAATCTTCATTATCCATGTGTTCTTTATGACTTGATGATGATATTTTTTGTAAGTTCTTAATTAATTCATTTTGTTCATCAATCTTTTTATTTTATTTGTCTATCTAATTTTACAGTAGTTTATCATTTGTATATACAGACCGGTAGGGTGTTATAGGTTCATTCCTTTAACACCCATATTTATAATAGTGATAGATTCAAAAGAACCTGATAATTTAACTAATTAACAACCTTATTCCATTGTTTTAAATTCAAATCGGTTAAATTTCCTAATTAATCAATATTAGCAAGTTTCTCCAGGATAATGGTTTTCATGTAAAGAATTAAAATGCTATCTAGGATGTCTGGAATGGAGTTTTGAGTTTTGATGAATGGAAAGTACTATTTTAACCAAAACAGCAAGATAATAATTATTAGTTTATCGGTGAAAATTTGAGTTCAATATTTCTGGTAAACTTGTAATATTTTTAATATTAATACGATAATCATTGTAGAGAGTAAATTAAAACTAATGCAAATATTGCAATTATCATTAAGGATGTTACTGTATAAAAAATTATGGTTTCATGGTCATGGATTGATATATTACATTATTAATACGTTAAACAAAAATTTCAATTTTACTAAAAATAATTAGTATACGTATATTTGTTATTACAGTAATTAAATTAGAACATTTATTATTCATTTAACAAATAATAATA
>DASVFI010000200.1:0-9728 GCA_036380115.1 Nitrososphaeraceae archaeon
TTACAATTACGATATTACAATAAATACAAATGGTGATGCAGCTCCTTATTATCGTTCATCCTTTTCAAAAGATAATGCTATTACTTATTGCCACTTTCCTAGTACAAAATATCATATAGAATCTGAAAATATTGATTATCTTAAAACAGATCTTGGCATGACAGAAAGGTCAAATGTTTTTTCAGATAATAAGAATTATGAAGATATCAATAATCCAAAAAATTGCAAAACCAAGCCTCAGTTCAGCAAAAGAAAAGAGTATTTTGAAATATTAAAATATGGATATGGGAATTTGATGAGAAATTCTACAGTGATTACCAATTCTGAATTCAGTCGCAGGGCAATAGTTAATGCATTGGGATTAGACAATATTTACATACTCAGCCCACCAATAGATATTGAGACTTTTCGTAATGTTGCATTAATGACAAATGGCGATGATGATGAAACAAACGATATCATTCTTGTAATATCCAGAATCGCACCTCACAAGAAAATTGAAAATGCAATCAAGCTTGCAAAAATATTAAAAGATAAGAATGTAGGCAAAGGAATGAAAATTGTTGGAAACCTTTACTATTATTTTTTTGATTATTACTCAGAACTTAAGCAGATGGTTCTAGATCTTGGTTTGACTGGCTATCTTACATTTGAAATTAATGCTAGCTTAGATAAGCTTCTGTCTATAATACGAGAATCTAGAGTATACTTTCATCCAATGATAGGAGAGCATTTTGGCATGTCAGTATTAGAAGCTATGGCGGCTGGACTGATCCCAGTGGTTCCAAATGAAGGTGGCGTTAAAGAGTTTGTTCCACGAGAATATCAATTTAATACAATAGAACAGGCTGCTGAAATTATAATGTATGTTTTTAATCACGTGCCAAAGAAAGAGCGTATTAAGATAAGCGATGATATAAATAAATTCTCATATTCTCACTATATTAAGGGATTTCAGACCATATTAAATGAATTATTATCTCAAAGAACGAAATAATGATGTATGCTATCTGCTAGCATAAACATTAAATTTTTAAATGAACAAAACGGTGGCATAATTGTCCCTCTTCATTTAACTGTTTTTGCTATTAACAATCATTAGTTGAGGAACGTTTTTCAGCTACTCTATCAGTATTTCATATAGTATGATTGTTGTGAATATTTTTATACTTAAGGAGATTAGAGCGCCAATGCAAATTGTAAGTCACTATTATAAAAATAAAAATTTCATTATAATATGTTTTATGATCAAATAATCATATATGTGTATAAGTAGTAGTTAAATATAATAATACTAAGCAATAGTTTACATTTTTGTCTCTTTCTGAAAAGGATTGAATCAAATTTGCTCTTAAAGGTTTCATTTCTAGTGAATTTGACTAATTACAATTTAGATATGATAATATAGAATTGTTAATATTGTAATTATAATATATAGAAGATTTTATTATGTAATGATTATAGAAATTCATATTTGCTTAGATTCGTCGAGTAAATGAATTCAATGATTTAAGACTATTGAATATGTCACTAAATTATTAGGATCCTAAAAAGTGAGTGGGACCAGCAAAATTAGATGGGTTTAGTACTGATTTTTAGCTAAGCGCGTGGGATAAGACAGTTGTGAAACTATTACTACAAAAACAAGATCGTAGAAAAGCTCTAACCAGGTTGCATGACGTTCATCATTTTATGTCTTCGTATTATTATTTTTTTATCTTGATTACTGTTATTATTGTTAGTCATGCTAAATTAAAATCAATATCAATTATTTGACATTTATAGAAATTTATCTGTTACAATTTTTATTAACCATTCTTTTGCATAAACTATATCATCTGGTATTAGATTGTGACTTGAATGTTGCCATTTCAACTGAACATTTGCACCGCTTTTATGAAATAAATTATACAGATTTTGTGTCTGCTCTGTTGAGACTATGGGATCACTTAAGCCAGCAGATAATAAAATGTGTTTGTTAGAAAGATCAGGTAAATTATCTGGTACTAGAGGCACCATAGCTCTAAACAATATTGCTCCTTTGAGTACTTCTGGATGTAGAAGGATGGTGCTTGCAGCAATATTAGCTCCATTTGAAAATCCTATTGCAATTGTATTATGTAAATCAAATTTATAATGTAAGGAACACTTTTGGACAAAATCAGCCAATTCGTTAGTTCTAAATTTTAGATCTTCTATATCAAAAACTCCTTCAGCCAATCTAGTAAAAAATCTAGGCATGCCATTTTCCAATACCTTACCTCTTGGACTGAGAATTGAAGCAGCTGGTTCAATTTGTTTTCCAAGGAAAATAAGGTCATCCTCATTCCCGCCAGTACCATGCAAGAGCACAAAAGTTAATCTTGATTTTTTATCATTTGTTCTTGCAATCGATGATGATGATGATGATTGTATAAACCGATGAATAAAGCCTAAATCATTGATTGTCATTTATTTATTACTGCTGCTTTTATTGTTATCAACATCGCCTCTAGTTGTTGTATTAGCATCATCACTACCAATGTGGGAATTCTTTCTTGCTGGCAACATTATTTTTGGCAATATTTTTTCCAGATTTTCTCGTTCTCGTTCAAGCCAATCGGGTAACACAAGTTTAGTTCCAAGGTCTTCTACTTTTTGGTCCAGAGTAAATCCAGGAGGGTCTGTAGCTACTTCAAATAAAACCCCTCCTGGTTCCCTAAAATATACTGAATGAAAATAAGCTCTATCTATTACCGGTGTAGGATTAAGCCCTGATTTTATGATGCTTTTTCTTATACTTTTTTGTTGTTCATCGGTGGGAGTACTAAATGCTACATGATGTACTGTACCGATACCAATTATTCCATGTCTGGCATATGGAAGGCAAACGACATCAACAATATTTGCTCTTGATTGAGAACTTTGCAATTGATAACGAAAACGATTTCCCTCATTACTGATTAATGTATATCCAAATTCATTAGTTAGAATTTCTGAAGTTCTTTCATATCCCTCTTCAGATAATGTAACAGAATAAAATCCTCGTATTGAATATTCATGAGGAATTGGCCCTTCTTTCCAAATTTTTTCTTCATTATCTTTAGATGATGAATGAGCAACAAGCTCCAATTCAAGACCATCGGGATCGTATAGTCTTATTACTTGCTCATCATTATCAAAACGTTTGATAGGACCTTCAAAACAAATATCATTACTCTTTAATCGATCTTTCCAATAATCTATAGATTTTTCTGGTACTAAAAAGGAAGTTGCTATAACTTGACTGGTTCCTCTATGACCTTTTGGAGCGTCTGCCCAAGGAAAAAATGTTAATATTGTACCTGGCTGTCCAACCTCATCTCCATAATAAAGATGATATGTAGAAGGATCATCGAAATTAACAGTTAATTTGACCAATCGCAGTCCTAATAATTTTGTATAAAAATCGATATTTTTTTGTGGATTGCTACATATTGCAGTAACATGATGTATTCCATTTATAATAGTATTGGCATTATTATTATTATTATTCATTTGTATTTATTTCCTCTTTTTCCTTTTTATCTTTGCTTTTTCCTATACTATATTTTGATGTTGTGGGAAATGGTTCTACAACATGATGAGTAACAACAGGAGATTTATCTACGACGTGAAAGCTAAGAAGTTTATCTTGTTGTTTTTATAATTTACAAATCAGATTTATTCATTTCATTTCATTTCATTTCATTTTTTCAATTGTCTTGTCCAATTTACCAGATTCTGAAGTAATTGTCTCAAATACTTTTGGGTATTCTCGTCAATCAACTTTCCATTTGCATCGAATTTATCCTGTGCAAATGTAACTATAACTTCTGGTCCATTGATGGGATACATATTTAGGAATACAAATATCTGGCGAAGATGATATTGAGCCCTAGCACCACCTAACATACCAACAGACGCACTCATTATAGCAACTGGTTTTTCATTAAATGGATTATCTCCATATGGTCTTGTGGCCCAATCAATTGCATTTTTTAGTACACCTGGTACTGAATAATTGTATTCCGGAGTTGCGATTAGAATGGCATCTGCTTCCCTAATTTTAGATTTAAAATCTTGTACCTTCTTTGGCATATCATTCTCAATATCTTGATTGAACACAGGAATACCATCAATATCAAATATTTCTAGATTTACCTCCTCTGGCATAAGATCTGCTGCCGTACGTAGAAGAGATTTATTGTAAGAGCCCACTCTAAGACTCCCAGCAAAACCAAGAACTTTTAGGTTGTTATTCATACCTTTAAAGTTAATAACTATTCTTTATGTTTTTATACGTTAGACTATGACGCAATTTATGGATACTTATTGTTTTAGAATAGTTAATGAGAATAATCGTAAGATATCCCATCCTAATGGTAGCGAATTCCCCAACCATGATTGTTAGATAGCCATGGATACTGTATTCAATGACAAAATAATGGACATATATTTATCTCTATTGGGAGATCCCCGGTCTTATCTAGTTAACTTTGTAAGAGGTTATACCTTACTCAAGTATACATTGCAATTGTTTACTTTTTTATTTTATTCTTATAATGAGATTCTATCCTTTCTATCATAAGCTTCACGAGCAACGCTTATTGCACCTTTTCTCAACAACATGGCTCTATATACTATTTGTTTTGCTAGTTCAGTAGCTATTGTTCTTGGATTCTCTTCTTTCATTATTGCCTCTGTAAGTACTTCTTTTATATTCTTGGTAATCTTATATTCAATAAGGTCAAATGCTTCCTTTTCTGTTCTACCTTGATATTCAACAAAGGATCCAATAACACCACCAGCATTAGCTAGGAAATCAGGTATAATCCAGATTTTATTCTTATGCAAGTATTCACCAGCATCAGCTGTAGTAGGAATATTTGCTGCTTCTACAACCATCTTTATACCATTTCCAAGTAATTTTGATGCAGTTTTATTATTTATTACACCACCCATAGCAGCAGGAATAAAAATATCCAATCCAATTTCAAAGATTTCATCTTTATCTCTTATCTCATATCCATAATCTTTTAGATCTGAAAGTTTTGCTTTTCCCTTCATATCCTTCATTAGTTTGGGAATATTCAATCCATTCTCATCTTTGCTATAAATAAATCCTGACACATCACTTACACCCACTACCTTAATGCCGTTTTGATCAAGGAATCGAGCAGCAAATGATCCTACATTTCCAAATCCTTGGATCACAACTCTAGTCTGAGACTTCTGTGGAACTTGCATAATTTTCAAATCTTTTAGTATATTAAGAGCTGTTTGTAATGCTACACTTACTCCATAGCCGGTTGTACCAAGTTCATGAGGAATACCTCCTAGCTCTGATGGTTTGCCAGTACAGGCTCGCATATCACCTATTTCATGTGCAAAAATTGCCATATCAAGCTCGGTTGTACCTACGTCTGTTGCAGCTATATATTGAGAAGGACAATAAGGCCTAATCATTTTTGCAAATGATTTCATCCATGATACTCTATCAACTATATTTGGATCAGCAATAATACCACCTTTGGCACCACCAAAAGGAAGACCTGCTGCAGCACATTTCCATGTCATAGTTCTGGCAAGTCTAAAAATTTCTAATGGTGTAACACTTTGAGCAAATCGTATACCTCCTTTTCCTGGACCTGTTGAAGTATTATCAACAACTAAAACACCTTTCATTCCAGTATCAGGATCGTAAACCTGCAAAACCTTTTCAGGTCCCCATTCATCAATTTCTTCCCATGCAGATGTCAATTTAATAATTATAAATAGATCTCTTTAGATTATACTTTCCTTTTGTGAAAATAAAACTAGAAAGTGATTATGAATAAGTATAAAAAGTAAATTATAAAATAAATCAAATGGTGTATTGATTGATACCATAGATAATTATTTTACCATGAATCTTTTCTGATTACCTATTTCATATCTTTTGTTTCAATAGGTGACTTTAATCTTGTTAAATTTCTTCCAAAAATAAGATCTGTCCCCCAATCTATCATAACCCTTATTTTATTTTCCAAAGTTGGCAAATGAGCCAAGTAAAAAAATCTCCATATTCCCCATGCAAAAATTCCCTTTATTGAACGTCCAAAAATCATGGCTACTCCATTTCTTTTTCCTATTGTAGCCATTATTCCTCTAGTTTTATATGAAAATTCTTTTCTGCTTGATTCTATGATTTCTCTCCTTTTTTCCTCGTTCTCCTTCGTATCTATAGCCTTTGCAAATTTTAATTCTTTTTTTATGGATGAAACTATATTTTCTGCTGCAACTTGTCCTTCACGTATAGCATGTTGAGCAGTCGGAGGACATGGCTTTCCTGTGGTAGGATCTATTATAAATGCACAATCGCCTATAGCATAGATATCTCTATGGCCTTTTATCTGCAAATATTTGTCAGTTGCAACCTTGCCGCTTTTATCATGTTCACAGGAAATATCAATAACTGATTTCTCTGGTACAACTCCTGCAGTCCAGATGAGTGTATCTGCTATTATATGACTATTATCTTTTAGTATGATTTTCTTTGGACCACGTAGACTTAATCGATTTTCTTTATTTTCGTTATCTTCTATCATAGACTCTACGTCAATAACTCTATTATTCAAAATAACCTCTACATTATTTTTCTTTAATTCTTCTAAAGCAAAGTTACCTAGTTGTTCATCCATTTCTGGCAAGATTCTAGAACCAGAATTAATTAGAATAACTCGGACATCTTTTATATCTATATTTTGGTAATAATCTCTAATTGATTCTTTTATAAAATCATTTATTTCTCCGATTGTTTCAACACCTGCAAAACCTCCACCCACTACAACATACGTAGTTAAACTCTTTCTTAGATTTTCTAATTTATGTTCCTTATCTTGATAATTTAAACGAGAACTTTTACTTGTACTATTTTCAGTTTCTAAATCCATTACAACATCTTTTTTTTCTTCGAATAGCAACATATCTGTTTGTTCTAAAGTATCAATTATATGACTTCTAATAGAAAATGCATCATAAAGGGTTTTCATTGTAAATGACGCATTTTCTAGATTTTTATTTCCAAAGAAATTTGTGTTACTACCCAAAGCCAAAACAAGATAATCATAATATAATGATTTGATATAATGATCATTGTTTGTATTAATATTATTGATAGTGTCATCATAATCATATTCATTTTTTATATTCTTATGAGAAACATCTAAAAAACTTGCCAAAGGCATATGATTTGTTGATAACCTATTTATTTTCTTGTGTTCATCTTTTCCTGTTAGGTTTAGATTAATACCAGTAAATCTTGCTTCCAAAACTTGATTTGTAAATTCAATTTTTCTGTTTACTAAATCTATTGCTTTAACTTCAGATTCCATAAACCTGGCTCTTTTACAAAACGCCCTCAATGGTGATGCCACGTGCCTTGGCTCTATCATCCCTGAAGATACTTCATGTAACATTGGGGTAAAAAGAAAGAAATTATCTTTGCTTATTAGAGTTATATCTACTCTTATATCGTTTTGAAATTCTTTTTGTAGTTTTGTAAGAACTTCAATCCCTGCAAAACCTCCACCAAGTATTACGATTCTCTTTTGTGCTATTGGCTGTCTACGATGAACTAATTGTAAATGTTTTCTGATAATATCTATTCTGGAAAAAGACACATTACAGATATTACATTTATACCGTGCACCAAATTTTATAGATAAAATAGATGATACAAGGCCAACTGTAATTCCAAATAAGAGATTAATAAGTAATGAATTAAATAGAATATTTAACTTATCTGCCTGAATTTGTTGAAATACTTCTTGTTCTGATAATGTAGGATCGACATCAGCAATAGTTCGGATATTTTCTGGAATTAAAACAAATTCGTTTACGGGAATAGCCCATACAACAAATATTATTGTACCTGCAAAAACTCCATAAATAAAACCATTGATAGGTTTACTTATATTCAAAAGATTTGTTTTGTACAAGAATATACCTGTTACTATGCCTATAGAAACTGCCGTAATTAAATGAATTATAAATCCTGCAGTGGCAGCAAATGAAGAATAAACACCTATTACATGACCAAACATAATCCACGATATATAGTATGGTAGACCAGTTATGAATTCATAAATTGTTCTAGGAAGAATCATTGTTATAGCACCAACTATTGCACCTACTACAACATACAATACTTCTCTCTTTAGAGAAAAATCAATTTTTATCAAATTAAGATGATTATGAACTTTTTTCTTTTTTGTATTTCTTAATAGTTTCATGCTATATTTCTTCTTTATCTAATTATTTTTTTTATATTATTTATTAATTTGTTATATCAAAAAATTTTTACAATATAAAGGCATACCCTATTCAAACAACAATCAATTTTTATAAAATTTTTTTGTAATAATTGCTTAATAAAGGAATATTCTAGAATCAACAAATATAGTATATCAAAATTAAACAATAGTCTTGATTCAACAAACAAAAACTGTTTTCAATTTCGCACCACTACCATTGAGAATAATAGCAGGAATTGGATTTATGGTACATGGTCTTCCTAAACTGCTCGACATACCAGGTACTCAAAGTTCATTTACGAATATGGGATTACCACCAGAATTAGCAGTCATTATAGGACTTTTAGAATTCATAGGTGGTTTGGCTATTTTACTAGGTATCTTTACAAGAATTGCCGCAGGATTACTAGCAATAAATATGATAGGTGCTATATTATTAGTGAAATTATCAAAAGGATTTATCGGTGGTTTTGAATTAGATTTATTGTATCTTGCAATAATGATAAGTTTGATATTAACTGGACCAGGTAGTATCTCAATAGAGAAAAATGTTCTTAAACGAGAAATCTTTCCAAAATCACCAAAATACTCAATAAACAAAAAAGAAGACAAACAAAATCAAAAATAATTCCTTATGGATTGTCATTATTCTCCATTGGTACCGTTCATATATTAATAAGTGTAGTCAATTACGATCTATTTATGTCTTTTTATTGTACACTATTTAATTAACAGTTATTTTACTATTTAAAAAGTCATGACCTTCAATAATTTTATGCTAGAATGGATTCAATTATTTGTTTATTTCTTTATTTATATTAATTAATGGGTTATTTTTATTATTGTACTTTCTTAATACTTTAATAGTATCATCTAATTCTGATAGATTCCTTGAGAATTTATTTACAATATCTGGTATTATGAATCTTTATCTTGAAAAGCAAAAAGTTGTGATATGTGTGGTTTTACCAATTGACAATAGCTACTAGTTATAAATTTGAAAGCAGTATTACTGAATTAAATAATGTCAAGATAGTAAACAAGCCAAAAGGTCATAGATTTCAAATAGGCGATTACCTAATGTACAACAAGGAGAAAGATTTCTATTATAATATCAGTTATGCACAAATAAAAAATTTGTATTGGAAAAGTGATTTAATTGTTGGATAGGTTGATAATGATGAGATAAACAGTAATAATAATAATAATAATAATGATAATGATAATGATAATGATAATGGCAACAAGGATAAAACTTCAATGATAGATTTGTCTAGAAGAGATTAAAAATTAAGAAATGAGTTCTACCAATACAATTAATTTCTAATTAATAATGACAATAATTACAATATAAGGTTATATCTCAAAACTTGTATAAATAATGAATTATTCTTTTCCAAGACCAATGGTACCATTATCTATGGGTGCAAAAGC
>DASVFI010000201.1:0-2006 GCA_036380115.1 Nitrososphaeraceae archaeon
ATGTTAAGGCTTTCACAAAAACAAATACCAATTACATAAAATCAGCAGTAGAACAACAACAATCAGTTAATAGACACAATACAGAGGTAAATACTAGTACTACTACTAGCCTTTAACAATACAATCCTTTCTTCTAGGATAAAGACCATAAGGATACTAGACTATTTCAATAAGGCTACTTACCTTTAATGGTTTAGCAAATACATCCAATTTTAATGTATTATCAACAATTTCATCATATGCTCTTATCATTATTAATTTAATGGTATTATCTATTTCTGCTATTTTTCAACAAATTCATATCCTATCATTAGATATCTTTTGTAATCCAAAATAATCAAAGAATGTTGTTCATGTTGTATCTTTATAAGCTGTCTATTTAAATCACTTACAACTTTTTAAACTAATAGTGGACTTCTATTACAATAAGTTAATTAAACTAACCTACATATTGTAATAATGCATTAAAGAATAGTATATTATGTTTATTATATTTAATTATCATGAATCAAAATTAAAACCTTGATTCATCATCATCTTCTAATTTAAGAATCCAAGAAAGACAGCAATGGCCATCGTCTTATGATAGTATAAGCAGAGTTGATTAGATCCCAACAGTCACAATCAAAATCAACAAAAACCTGGTAATATCACACCTAGCCAGGAAAGAGTTACAGAAGGAGAAAAGGTAAGAAAAGCAGATATGGCAAAAAAAGAAGAAAAGCTTGACAAATACAATAAAACCAAAGGAGAAATAGCAGAACAAGAAAGTGAAGATGAAGATTAGAAAGAGAGAAATTTAATTATATTAAAATAGTAAGTATATGGGACAAAAGAATGAATTACTTATGGTCTCTTCTAACAATATAAAAGAAAACCATTTTACAAAGGTTGCAAACCTCAAAGATTTCCAAGAGGGTAGTCTCATGAAAGTACAAGTTAAAGGGAAATCAATAGTATTGGCTATGGTAAATGGACAGATACATGCTATGAATTCTGTTTGTTCACATCAAGGGGGGCCACTAGAAGAAGGAACACTAGAAGGATATGATATAACATGTCCATTGCATTATGCAGTTTTTGATATTAGAAATGGTAAAGTATCAGATAGTACAGTTTGGGCAACTGACCTTGAGTCATACGAAGTAAAGCAAGATAATAAAACAGGAGATCTTTTTTTAAAACTCTAACAATTGGATAAAGACAATTTATATTCTAAAAATTTAGTGGAGATTTGATGGCCATAGCCATATTGTCTCTTTTAAAATAACAAAAGACGAAGCAAAATAATACAATAGAGAGATGTTCTTTTTTATTTTCTTAATTTAAATAATTTCATGTTGCCCCAGTATAACAGAGTTGGATAGATCAAAATGTAAAAAATTTTTATATCTAAAGATAGAATTAAAATAATAACAAATTGGACTACAACAAACTATTTTTAATATTTTCAAAAACATTTCTAATACTTACATTTACTATATTATCAATATTCCATGTTCCAGCATTTGCGCAATCAGAAGGAGTAAATCAAACGATACAAGAAATGAGTAAATCTACAAATCAAACAATACAGGATACGAATCAATCTGCCGATGAGACAGGTGAAGCAGTTCCGGTTCAAAAAAATGCTACCGATTTAGGAGCCAATATCACCGAAGGTGCAAAGGATCTTGCTCAAAATATTGGCAAAGGATTACAAGATTTAGCAAAGTAATTACGCTTTTTATAACTTTTATAATATATTGTGTTGGTGTATGGATTTAAATAATGATTATTAAAAAAAATTTTACGGCTAAATCCAATTATATATTCATTTGGTTCAAGATTGAATTTACTTTATTTCTGAAAATATCACTTATATTTAATATATTTATTTGTCTATGATGCAGATACAATTTAAATATAGACATCTGATATGATGATTAAAATGTCTTATATCCTATTCCATACAACAAAAAATAGACCATGGTCATATAAATAAAATTACATATTAAGAAATAAAT
>DASVFI010000202.1:0-5573 GCA_036380115.1 Nitrososphaeraceae archaeon
ATATATATCTTCTGCAGTAGTCTTGCCATCATATCCCGTAAACGGTTTTGAAGAATCACCTAATCCTCTAAGATCAGGTGCTATGACAGTATAGTTCTTAGCTAAAGCTGGCATTATGTCCCTCCATGCATACCATGTTTGTGGCCAACCATGTAACAAAACTACAGGGTCTCCTTGACCACCTGTAACATAGTGTAATTGAATACCATTCACAGATGCCATATGATGTGAAAAGGTCACATTATCAATATCAAAAGATAAATCTTCATTAAAAGGTGGTGGTTGTTGTTGTGCTATTGTAGTATAATTCATGTTTAATGTTAATGAGCTAAAAATTATTACGGTTACAACAAGAATTGTAAGAAATATTGCTACCAAATAAAATGGAAACTGAAATGAACGGTTGCTTTTTCCAGCCATAGAATAATGATATTGTAGAATATTATTTAGTTGTTATGTTATGAAACAATTAATCAACAATTTCTTTATAAAATGAATAGTTAATTTTTGTCTTTGGAAATAATAATGTCAAGTAATTATCCAATAAACTCAATTTGAAAATAATTATTGAAAAAATAGTTGTCCACTTTTATAGAGGATTCAAATCCCACTGGCCCCATTACTAACCTGTATCTTTATTTAGACCCACTGTTATAGAGCATATAAATTACGCCAATCAATGATGTTTTTACAGAAATTATTTCAAAAGAAGGATACAATAAAGAATTGAATCGTTATCTAATGTTTAAAATGCTACTAAAACAGAGATTACAAGAAAAAGAATATGATAGAAGATTGAAAAAGTTTTTTGACTTTATTAAATATTGAAATTGAGATTTGAAACTGATATATTAGTAGTAGAATTTACTTCTTTCCCGTTATATTAAAATCATATTAAATAAGTGTATATTTTGAAAATATTTAAAGATAAACATAATAGTATGCATTGTTACTAAGTATTATTTGTAATCTAACATATAATTTCTTTCTTAAGAGTAAAATTTTAAATGAAATTTAAAATAAAGCTAAAGTGATAGATATAACATATTGAGCAATGGTGTTAAAGATAAAAAGTATCTAGTAAATCTTGTTGTGCCTTTAAGACTATCATGTTTAACTACTTCAGGATGGCCTATGATTATTCCACTATGGTTCAAATTTTTAAATGATCGATTTTATTGTGCAACTCAGCAAAATTCTAAAATAATAAGTTATTTAAATAAAGATGGTAGATGTGCTTTTGAAATTTCTTCAGAAAATCCACCATACAGAGGAATAAGAGGTCAAGGAAAAACCATAATTAAAAAAGAACTTGGAATAGAGATATTAGAAACGGTTATAGAAAAATATATACAGAAAAAAAATGCAAATTTAATAAAGTATCTTCTTAAAAGAAAAGAAAATGAAGTAGCAATAGAAATAATTCCAACTAAAGTTTTCTATTGGGACTATTCAAATAGAATGAAAGATATCATGGTTTAATATTGGACTAAATGGTGGAGTATGTGGGCCTATGGTTATTCCTGCAATAATATAACCAATAACTAATGGTTGTTTTAATTTATATGAAATAAATACCATGGCAGAAGTAGTAATCATTATGACTGAAAAATCCTGGAAAGTTTGTCCTATTTCAATCTCCGTTATCATTATTAATTATTTAAAGAATAAAGAGTATAATAACCAAAGGAAATTTTTAAAATAGTATAATTATCATTGTAAATACATTATACTAAAATACAGACAAATATGTTCCAACATGCTAATTGTAGTGTGAATTAATTACAAATATGATATTTGTGCTTCTAGCCCATAGTTTCCCTATGCTATTCGCTGGATCATGTATAGAGAGCTATGAATGTTCAAATTTTGTATTAATCATTAAAATGATATCATTAATTTTATATTATATTCTATTAGTGTTATTGAAGATTGAAACAATGACTATTCAACTCCCGGCGAGACAATTGCAGAAATGTTATTAATATATGAAGACTTGTACTGATATAATAATTAATTATTTAATAATATTATAATGATTGTAAGATATCTTTATTTCAAATGTGTGCAATGATTTTAAAATATTATTATTTCTTTTAGAATTTTCTTTTATTATCTTGATAAAATGATGGATATATCATTAGAATAATGTATAATTAAAGACGTATTCAAATTAGTAGAAAATAATGAATGAATGCAAACATGAAGCATGTAATTAAAAATACATGTATTGGTTGTGGTATTATTATATGTCCATTTTGCTTGTATGAACCATCAGATTGTAGATGGGTAAATAAAGGTAATTGCTGCAAGAAGTCAGATTAAAATTCTGAAAAGATTCATCGTCTGACACTATTTAGCAAAATATTAGTAAAACGATACGACTAAAACTTTTGCTAGATATGCCATGCAAGTTCATGTCTCTTTTGTTCTTCTTCCGTAGAAAATTCTTTATTACAATATGTGCATTTATAAAAAGGAATTAATTTGATTGATTGAAGACCTTCTCCACTGACTTTTTGATAACGATTTTCTTTATAATTTCCTATTAATTCTCTCAATGCATAATTCCATCCATGTTGCAAGTTTTGAATATTATCTGTTTCTGCAATTGGATGTGTGTATTTCTCATTTGGATTAGTTGAGGCGATAAATGGTGACATATTATCTATTTTTGGATCTGAATCAAATAATAAACATATAGCATACTCATTACATTTATCATTTGTCCAAAGTTGAATTTTTTTATGAATTATATTTTTTTTATTAACAATTTTGTTAATTTCGTCGATATGAATTTTTAAATTTTTTATTTCATCTTTATTAACAATATCATCATAATTTGGAGAAGACAATTTTACACTTATATATATCAATATTAACCATTTTATTTAATCTTATTCAAATTCAAATAAAAAAACATATGGTCATGTTTCCAAAAACTACAAAAAGAATCAAGTGTGGAAGTATCAGAATTTGAATGTCTTGAAGGCTTTGAAAAGAAGATATAAATCAATAATTGTAGAAAAAAATAAGTGAGAAAGAGAAAAAAATTAAAGAAATAGAAGATATATAATTATCAAATACGATGATTCATTTATTAATAATGATAAAAATCTAATATTAATTAAGACTATTGTAATATAAAATCAACAAGCACAATCGTTTTATATAATGGTTATGCAAAAAGAACAACAATTGACAATCAGATTGGATCCATTAAGCGATCCAAAAAAAACGAATGCAGTAAAAAAATCTTTAGGTTTGATAGCCCAAGAATTGTTAGATATAAATAAAGATTTGAAAGTAACAAAAACAAATCTTAATGAGTTTATAATCTAATTATATTTATTTGTATTAAAGAAGATACTTATTCAATTATTTTTTAAAATTAGTCTTTTTTTAATAATTCAAATACTAATAATACATACTTTTCAAATCTCAATTTCAATAGTTAATGATTCCCTTACAATATTCAAATATCTATTTGTAAGATTTCTATTAGTTATAAAGAATCCACTATATCGGTCTGATCGAACCTCTTCTGCAATTAAAGCATATCAATCATCAGCAGCAATAGCAATAACAACCCAATATTTTTCTACCTCTGAATCAGTAAATCTATAATCTCAACATTTGATAAATTTATTCCTTGCGCCAAACCCTTTCCTCCAATTAAGTAGGTTTTTTTGATAATGGAGAAATAGTAGTATATTGTTCTGCTACAGAATTAAAATTACTTTTCCTTTAAAATATAAATAGTAAGATTATGTTTATAAATAGCATATTAATAATTAGATCAGGATATTACTATATATTTATAAGAATAACCTAATAGATTCCTTTATAAAATCAAAGATGAAATCACTAAATAGAAAATACATAAATGCATATTTATGAATATTTTTGGTATAGTTAGAAGATAATCATACACTTTTTGATAAGACAAGTCCTCTTTTTAAGTCAAATATGTTTCACATCCAACTGAGATGGATAGAAATGCAGTAAATTTTATTGGCGTCCTCCTATTTTTCTATTTAAGAATTTCCATAGCTTTAGATTCCCCTTCTTTTATTAAAGCTTTAACTGTGTTAACTGAAAAATCTGCATTTTGAAGAGGATAAGGTGATTCAATAGTCCCTCTGCTAATTCTTGTCATATTTAGAATTTTAGCACCATATTTGTTAACAAGCTGTTCGTATTCTTTTTTTATATATTCTAACTTCTTTGAATCTATTTTTGAAAAGTCAAGTTCTTGATACATATCTTCGATTAACCCTAGTTGTCTTGTAATTAATTTTGATATTTGCCACAAACTTTTAGACTTGTCGCAATATAATATATCCTTAATTCTGGCTTGTACTTCAGTCATATCCGATGGTAGCTCATTAATTTCTCTTGAATAATTTTCTATGATAAAGATATTTTTATCATAAGACGGAGATTGCAAAATTACCTCTCTCATAGGAGTATTACTTAACAGAGCCCCGTCCCATCCATAAACTCCATCTTCAACCTCTACCCAAGGAAAACCATAATTAGGATAACCTACAGATGCTAATAGATGTTTTAATTGAATTTGCATTTTAAAACTATCAAATATTAGCGGTTCAGCATTAAGCACATTTACAGCAGTAACAATAAAACGCACTGTTTTAGTAGTAGTATCAGAAAAAGAGGATGATGAGTTCATTTCTGGAGACAGTTTTTTAAAATCTATGTATTTTTGCAAAGTCTTTCCTAAAGGAGAATTATCATATATATATGTCCAATTCCATGGCAGTTGTTGTTTATCTAATAAAGATTTTTCTGATATGTTAGTAGTTTGAAGCCATCTTGGGATAAACATTTTTGGTATACCATATATTGTTGCATTTAATGATGCAGAGGGTATTGTTTTTAGCCCTATTCCTTTACCTTCATCATAATCTAAAGTAAGAATATCTGGAATAATAGTATAACTACTTTCAGCTAGTTCCAACCAAAAATCTTCCAAATCTTTTACAGGATTGTCATTTTTACTTCCAGCTATGATAGCACCATTAATACCTCCAATTGATGTTCCTCCTACAATATCAAATTTAATATTTTTTTTATGTAGAATTTTGTAAACTCCACAGGCAAAAGCACCTAGTGAACCACCTCCTTGTAATACTAAAACATTCTCTATTGGTCTTTTTCTGGATATATTATTATTATTATTATTATGATTCATTTTCTACCATTAAATAATCGTAACTATCTAATTATTCTTATTATTGTTAATGCTATTATTAAAAAACAATATATCAACAAAGTGTTTTATTTAACTTATTTTCTTCTCGAGTAATTCACACATGTAAATTAATTAAAGTAGCAATATTAAGGTAAAAATTTGTTTCACATCCCACTGGCCCCATTCTATAAGATGATTCATATACTTTGAATTTGATATTAGGTGTTGTAAAGAAAGAAATGAAGAGAATTCTTGTCCAGTATTTGGAAAGATAATTGAAAATCATTATTGGACCCCTTCCCATCAATGGGACCAAGCATATATCAGCCTTAGATTTAGATCATTCTCATACCTATTT
>DASVFI010000203.1:0-2752 GCA_036380115.1 Nitrososphaeraceae archaeon
TTTTATTTAATCTTATTCAAATTTATAAAAAAGTATGTTTCTAATTTTCATAAATACTGCCATCTTTGATGAATAATGTAAGTTTGATATGTTAAGTCAAATTTTGAACATTAAATTAAAAAAATCCCCTTAAATCCAATATATAACATAACAGGAAATAGAATATAATACTAATTTATCATTTGGGTTATTAGAACTGATATTTGTGCAAGTCTTTTTCTATAATTGCTAAACTGTCATAGAAAGATTTAATGCATTTTTGATAAATAGAATAATGGAATTTTCTTCCATCGAAACATTCCCGTGGAGTTTGACTTCCATGTTCATGATCTATATTATGACAATGTCCTTCTTTAACTTTATTTGTCAGATTCATAAGTGTCCAAGACATACATATTAGACTAAAAATCCACATTCTTATCTCCAGATTATTTCTACCGTAATGAATATGGCATTCTTGGGATTCATAAGTTTCATAAGATATGAGATAATCTAAATCTGCCATTATATTCTTTACAAGTTTATTAATATCTAATCCTTCTTCTGTAGTTATTTTGCTAATTTGCTCTTGAACCAGATTATAAAATTCCTTTATGTTTGTTTGAGTAATTTCCATATTTTTATTATGTTAATAAATTATAATAATAAGCCTGAAGATAATTATTATAAAATATGAATACAATTCATAAACTAAAATTATTTTAAAAATCTAACCATTGCTTACAATAAAATTTTACAGATTTAAGTTTCTAATAATAAAAGCTAAACACAAGATAATAGTATACACTCATAGATTCTTTATGCACTGTTAACTGTATTTTTATCATATAGAATATTTCATATAAATATTTCAAAATAAAAATTTTTCAAACCCGATTTTTTCTATAAAAATAATAAAAAAAAATAATATTTTAATTGCTGTCTATACTATAAATTGAAATTTGACCATAAAGTTACTTTTATTGTTACGTCAATTTCTTTAGGCTTTGTTATATTTTTATTGGCAAAAGCACTTCAACACATTTTAACAAAATAAGTTATGTATATGGAAGTTTATAATTCTGTATTTATCTTTTTTTATATTATTTGTACCACTATCGATATTATTCCTTGCTTGCTATTAAATTTCTGAAACTATTTTTATATTATTAAATTTGATATATTGGCAATGGCTGAAAATACATCAAACAAGTCTGATGATTATAAAAATGATGGAATTAAGACCATAGTTTTAGGACTATTTGCATTGATTGGATTTATTATCCTTGTATATTCAATATTTACAGGAGTAGTAGGAGAATCATTAGCATCAGTAACAGATACAGTATTTATTGCTGTAATTATTGGGTCTTTTACTTTGGTAGGAATAATTATTGGTCGCATGTCTAATAATCTAAAGAATTGAAAATACGATCTTCTATTTCGTTAGCCAGAAAATACATTTCATGGTTAAGGAAGTCTGAAGGAATAACTTTATCTGACAAAATCTTAATATTTTTTGTAAAGTTTAGTTATTTGAGTCTAAGAATTACTACTTTATCTTTAGGTAAAACAAGAGGCAATAAACTACATGTAGAAAAAGGATTAGATTTTGGAACATTATGGAATAAATCTTTAAACTTTTGGAAAAAAGATTCAGAGTTATTAAAATTTAAAATGCCAAAATACAATTATGAATTCTATTGCAGAAATAATAAAGATGATTTTCAAATTATGACATTTCATGAAGATGATATTATAGAACATAAGTTTACTCCTAAAGAAGGAGATATTGTTATAGATGTTGGTGCGCATATCGGTCCTTATACATTAGTTTCATCAAAAAATGTTGGATTAAGTGGAAAGGTAGTTGCTATTGAAGCAGCTCCTGATAACTTTGATTTATTGAATCGTAATATTCAACTTAATGGATTGACAAATGTTATGACAATGAATTATGCTGTATATTCCAGAGAAGATAAGATTAAGTTATATTTGCCAAGCAAAGAAAAAGAATTCTCTAACACAAAATACAATACAGTAATGATGGATAGAGCTCATGGGAAAACAAATTTTGTTGAAGTCCAAGCCAATACCCTGGATTATATTCTACAGTCAAATGGAATAAAACATGAAGATGTCAATTGGATTAAAATTGATGTAGAAGGAGCAGAATATGAAGTGTTAAAAGGTGCCCAAAATACACTATCTAAAAGCAATAACATTTCACTTTTGATAGAAATTCATAATCTTTCAGAAAACCTCAACTATTATGAACCAATAAAAGAATTTCTTAATTCTTATAATTTTAAAATAGAATTTGAAATAGTAGCTAAAAATGGTGAGAGACATATTATAGTGAGAAAACATCAAACATAATCCTAAAATAAGTCTCAATAATAAGTGCTAAATACAAGTTAATAATACTTTATTAATTGGGTGATCCACTTCTAATAGTCTGTGCTAATAATTGATATAAAAGTTAGCAGAAAATTAATAAATATAATAGTATTGCCGACTAAAAGTGAAAATCGGATAAGTATATTTTCATAGATTTTACATTGCTTAATATATTATTAATTATAAGATTGGATATTTCATATTCTTATATTATCTAATGTATATAATGTTTATATTTTAGTACAATATCTCAGGGTTATGAACCCTAAAAAAGAGACAAATTTGTCTCTCAACCCTCTGGATTTGTTTTATGGTTGTTTCTATCCTTAACTATAAAGTGTTAACAAAGAGAGAAGATAAAAAGATACATCTG
>DASVFI010000204.1:0-3228 GCA_036380115.1 Nitrososphaeraceae archaeon
ATATCAAGAAAAAACTATTCAAACTATAAAAGATATTGCTTCTGACGTTATTGAAGCACAAAAACAAGTAGTAGACTCTTTTCAATCACAACAACAACAACAAGGCGACAGAAATAGTAGTAATGGCATAAACTTCTATAATGGCTTATGGAATTTGTATAACCCACAAAGAATTGCTGAAAATAATGCAGCAATGGTAAATAACTTTACAAGTTATCTGTTAAATGCTAGCAATATAATAAACAATGCTCTAGCATCGAATATGAGAGTATACAATACAGCACTTGAACAAACACGTGATAATGTGAAGGCTTTCACAAAAACAAATACCAATTACATAAAATCAACAGTAGAACAACAACAATCAGTTAATAGACACAACACAGAGGTAAATACTAGTACTGCTACTAGTCTTTAACAATACAATCCTTTCTTCTAGGATAAATAGATAAATTGAGATAAAAAATATAAATAAAAATAATAAAATTAAAAGGATAGAATCTATAACAATCTGTAGATTAGATGAAAAGAGAATGTTCCCAATAAAAAGAATAGAAAAAATGCATCAAGAACTTAATTATTACTACTTACAAGTTATTGCTTTTCAAGATAAAGATTCACAATACCAAGAGATTGTAACTAAATTCTCAAGGAATCTATCAGAATTAGATGATATTATTGAAGATATGAGAAAGTATAATAATAAAAATAATCCGTTAATTAATATAAATAAATAAAAAAGTTAATCAAATTTATTCTATCTAAAAATTTTAAATATAAAGTATCTTGAATGTAACTACAAAATTCTATTTAATTGCTGTTATCTCGAGAAGTCAAACATGGTTTTATATTTTAGGATATTTCCTTTTTCTTCTTTTACCAATAAATTATCTCCAATTATTAAATAATTTTAGTAAGAATAAGATATTGTTAGCAACAATTGCTAGCGACAACCAAACGTCAAACCTGCTTCTGCTATAGCCATACCTATTTTGATTGATTCCAACAATAGGCTATGGCTTTTACCTTATACACACGTAATTTTTTATCATTTTCAGTTAGTATCGACAAAAAAGAATGGTATTGAAATTTCTAGAGGATTCCATCGAATCAGGTTTATCATTATAGGAAATTACTAATATTTGGATTTTTTTCTATCAAATTTAAAATCTAAATAAGACTGTTCTACCTTAGCAAAATCAATAGATTCATCGCTCAACCATTTTTGAATTTTCTCTACTACTTCTTTTTTTCCATTTATTTTTGACAATAAAAGCTAATGTTATAGTTATAAAAAAATGATATAAGTTTTTGCCAATTTCTAAAATAAACAGTTTTTTATTATACTTTCACGTATTATAACTACCACAAACCAGATTTGTGTAATATCATCTTTCATCGGTGTTAGAAGTTTGTAGCATCTTCTGACACCTAAAAATCAACAATCTTTTATTCTACCTTCTATTGTTTTAGTACACCTACTATAAGCTTGGTACGTAATCATCGATGTGGGTGTTAGAGGTTTGTATCAGCTTCTGACACCCACTTTAAAAAGAAAAACTTATTTCAAAACTTCAAATAACCTTTCTCTTAATTTAGTAAATTCATCATTCCTTACAGTTATATAGTAAATTCTATGAGGTTTTATATCTCGAAATTCTTTCCTTACAGTAACTACTAATAATAAAAGCATAATATAAGATAGTAGTACAACCATATTACATGCAGGACTCAACTCCTGATTATGTATAAATTTTCATTCACTTTATTATTATTTTCAGGTCTATCATTTTCCATTCTACGAGAATATATAATAACAATCATTTATAATACAATCATTAATATCTTATAAATCTAAAAATATTCATCTCAGAAGATGAATCACAATTTATCCTATAGATTATTATAAGATATTACTAACACGACACAATTAGAAATTTTACTATACATGCCATTCATGTTCATGTCTATCTTGTTCTTCTTCTGAAGAAAATTTTTTATTACAATATGTGCATTTATAAAAAGGAATTAGCTTGATGGATTGAAAACCTTCTCCACTGACTTTTTGAAAGCGATTCTCTTTATATTCTCCTATTAATTCACTTAATGTATAATTCCATCCATGTTCTAAATCTTGGAAATTATCTGTTTCTGCAATTGGATGTATGTATTTTTCATTTGGATTAGTTGAGGCGATAAATGGTGCTGGATTATCTACTTTTGCGTCTGAATCATCAAGTAATAAACATATAGCATACTCATTACCTTTATCATTTGTCCAAAGTTGAATTTTTTTATGGATAATATTTTTCTTGTTTACAATTTTATTTATTTCGCCAGTATGAATTTTCAAGTTTTTTATTTTGTCTTTATGAGTAACACTATCAGCATCTGAAGAAGACAATTTTATATTCATATAATAATATTAACAATTTTATTTAATCTTATTCAAATTCAGATAATATTATACCTCACATTATCCAATATCTGCGAAAGGAAATTATTATTGTACGTCGTCTATGACTATATATTGAAAAAACTTTATCATTTAATCAAATATTAGTAAAGTTCAAATCCTTCAATTCAATAAGAAATCTAATTTAATTTATATAGTGAAATAAGTTTATAATAATAAAAGCTAAATATAAATAGTTAGTATATCTATGAGTTTTTTTGTACTGTTATTAGTGTTACTCCTGACTGGTCTCATATATCTAAATAATTATTCTTGGTAATTGTTGTAATTATAAATATATTACCTCGAATTACATAAATAAATAGTTAAATATGACTATATGCTAGTCATTAATACATTAGTTTATATAGCTTAATAACCTATATATATTCATGTCAGCTGATAGTACTGGTCCAAAAAGTCCTTCTAAAAAGTCTACTAAAAAAATCACAACAGCAGCGAATAAAGTAAAAAAAGAAACAAAATCCGTTCCTATAACCGTGGAATTAAACAAACTTAAAGTTCTGATAAACGAACGTCCTCTTATTCCATTATTGAGGATACTAAAGAAGAACAAAGAGTTGCACACAAGAGAATTACTTATCACAATGGGAAGTTGGGGATATGGCCAGTCCTTAATGAAAAGAGCGACAAATTTAGGTTTGGTTGAAAGAAAAGTAAAAAAAGAAAAATCTCGTGGGCGAGGGAAACCAAGGATTTATAATTCTTTAACAAATAAGGGTAGAGAAGTAGTAGTATTAGCTGACAAAGTA
>DASVFI010000205.1:0-8829 GCA_036380115.1 Nitrososphaeraceae archaeon
TGACCTTTTTCATCCAATTGATTAAAAGATGAGAATTCGTCTTTTTGTGTAGCTACAAAAACCTGAATTGGTATGTTAACTAGTCCAAAAGATATACTTCCTTTCCACATAGTTCGAGCAGCCATTACTAATCGTATAAGATATAAGCTTTTAAAGGCCTATGGAATAAAGAAATATACATCTGTAGTAAAAGATTTTTTACTATAAATGTATAGAAAAATTGTTATACTTATAAACATACATAGAATGATCGATTACAACGATAGATGATAAAGATCCATTCATGAACAACAATCTCAATTACAGGTAGCTTTTCTCATTAGAATTAACCAACTTCTTCGCATTTAATTATTAAATTTTTATGTATATTATTATATTTGTTACTGCAGCAGATTGTTTGTCACTACTACTAAAATATTTAAATAAAATTATATTTTATTATACGAGAAGGCATCTACTTGTTGTCTTCTTCATCTTCCAGTCTTTTTGCTGCTATAATTGATTCTTCAAAGGTTTTAAGACGGATTGGAATTATCTTCTTTATTGAATCATCTTTTACTATTGCTTCATACTTGAGGCTTTCAATAAGTGGTCTCACAAGAGATGCTTTTGTAGGTGTAATTAGCTCAACCCAATAAGAAGATAGCCTTGGTGTAAGAAAAGGAATTATTATTATTTTTAAAAATTTTTTATTTATTACCTTAGCATAGCGTTTCATCATATCTATATATCTAAGTGTATCCGGACCTCCTATATCAAATTCTTTTCCTTGAGTCTCTTCTATTTCTATAGATTTTACTAAATATGTAATTACATCATCTACTGCAATGGGTTGTGATTTTGTTAAAACCCATTTAGGACACACCATAACAGGCAATCTCTCTACAAGGTATCGTAGCATTTTATATGATGCACCGTCTTTACCTAGTATTACAGCAGCTCTAAAAATAGTAACGTATGCTGATGACGTTTTCAGTATTTTTCCTACTTCTATTCTGCTTTGCATATGTTCAGATATTTTAAATTGTTCTCTTTTACTATTTGTTATAATACCGTCTTCATGAATTAATCCTCCTAGATATACTATTCTCTTTACTTTACATTCTGTTGCAGCTTTAGCAAAATTTTCTGCCGCCTTTCTGTCTCGCTCTGCAAACTTTTTCCATTCTTTTGAAGAATTTCCTTCCATTGAATGTATTAGATAATATGCGATATCTATTCCAGATAGTGTATCTTTTAGCTGTCTATAGTCCATTACATCTGCCTCTGCAATCTTAACACTGTTGTTATTGTTGTTGTTTATCTTTTTCTTTAATTTTTCTGCATTTCTTGTCATACAAATAATTTCTACACTTTTTGTTACAATTGATAATCTTGATACTAAATTACTTCCAATAAATCCTCCTGCTCCAGTTACCAAAATCTTCATTGTTTTAATAATAGTATATGTACTTGATGATTATATATAGGAAATATATTATATTGGTCATGGCGAAGATTAAGTAGAAAACTAACTTGAGTTTGCATTTAATTATATAACTTCTACTTTAAAACATATAAACCAAAATAGTATAAGAATAAAAAATATTTTCTATTATTTTTAGGATTTAGAAATAATTAACTTACTAATGTCAGAGAATTAAGTTTTCATATATAAAACAAAGTAAATCAGTATAAAATAGTAAAACAATTACTATTATTACAATGAGATCAACTATAAAATCAATTATTAATTTATAACCAGGGACAAGACTAATTAAAGCATTAAAAGTATGCCTATTTAAAATTTAAATTTATAACCTCCTTAAGTTAGTGTAAATTTCAACTTTAGTAGCAAAAACTAAAATATAATATGTTAGTAGCTTGAGATATTAGAAAAAGTCTACTTAACTCAATTACCAATAATTTACTAGAGTAGTAATTAGAAACATTAAGAATTTTATAAAATAAAATATAAATAAATATGTATAAGCATAATCGATATTTTATTTTTAGTATAGTACAAAATAATTCAAATAAAATATTTCAAATATATAATGTAATTGTGTTCCTAAATTATAAATAAAATCAATTTAAAATAAAAAATTAAAAAAGATATTTTATAGAATTTTATAGGATTCTATTTTATTCGTCTTCTTCTTCGTCGCCGCCGCCGTTTCCGCCGCCGCCTTCTTCTTCGTCGCCGCCGTCTTCTTCTTCGTCGCCGCCGCCGTTTCCGCCGCCGTTTCCGCCGCCGTTTCCGCCTTGAGTAGCTCCTGTATCTAGACCACCTGTTAATCCTGTGGCATTTCCTGCGCCTCCGGTCATTCCGCCTTCGCCGCCGCCCATTCCGCCTTCGCCGCCATCTTCACCTTGTGCTAATACACTAACAAATGCTGCTGGTATTCCTGCAATTAAAGCAAATGCAAGAATTGATGAAATTACTATTGATTGGATTTTTGATTCCATAACGTTGTTAGGATAATATCGTATATAAATAAGTATGTGAATAAGTTAGAGAAAAATTCTTCTATAACTATTTAATATAATTTATATTCGAAATGAATCGATTAAGATTTACTTTTTTAATTAAATTTGTTATTTCTCAAATGCAAGTTTGGCACCATTTCGAATCATCATTATTATATCATTTGGATATTGAATCTAAATCCATAGATATTACCACTACTGATAAACCATTATTAGAAATAGTAGTAGCTGCTTCAAATAGAGCTAATCAATAAAATAATATAATATTTACCCAAGAATAGATACATAAATAGTTTTAATTGTAAATAATAATAAATTAAAATAGCAACAAATTTGCTTCTATAGAAGCATCATAAAAAGAATATAAATTTTTTATTTAAAGTAAATTATAGAATTGAGTATCTATTCCCTTTTTAAATAATGGTTTGGAATTCGTTAATTTTATTACGAAATTGAATTGTGGTTGCTGAAATAAACTAAGAATGACTAGTATGATTTTTATCATTAATCAGTGTTAAATTTAATAACATTGTCTTAGAGTATTATATCAATATTATTCTTTACTACTAGATATTTTTTTTTCAAGATTTTCTATCATTTTTCTTATTTCTTTTATCTCTTCAAGTATTTCAGTTTGAGTTACCTTATTTGGAAATTCGTTTTGTATGTGTTTATAGGCTTCTTCAGATTTCTTTACAATAATAGCAACAAATATGTTAATAACAATAAATGTTCCTATTATAATAAAACTTACAAAGAAAATTCCATTTAGTGGATTAACATCTGTTACTGGAGCCATTATTTCAACCCACCCTTCTAAAGTCAATATTTTAAATAATGTTATTACTGACTTTGGCAATGTTCCCCAATGATCAGAGTCTATAGTATTGAATAGATGATATCCTGCAATACCATAAATGAAAAAAAGAAGTGATAGAAGTAAAAATATATTAACCATACTTGGCAGAGATTTGACTATTGTCATAACCATTACTGACATTTCTTTTGATCTATTAGTGAGACGTGTAATTCTTAATAGTCTAATTAATCTAGCGACAGTAGTAAAACTTCCTGTAAATGGTATAAGTGATATGACGATTATAAAAAAATCTAAAATATTCCAGCCGTCTTTAAAATAGTTGTAAGGTTGTGGATAAAGTGCAACAATCTTTAAAATTGCTTCAATAATGAAAATAGTTAAGACAAGTGTATTAATGTACTCAAATAAAGAAATATAACTTTTGAATTCTGAAAATGTTTCAAGGGCTAATACTACAGCTTGTAGTAATATAACAACCGTTATTATATTATGAAATATATTATGATTAACTAAGTTGTTGATTAATTTAATTTGGTTTGTCAGTATTTTTATCACTTTCCTTTTATTTTATTTTTGTTAAAGATAATATGATTGTAGATGATAGAATGAACAATATAATAATTAAAGAAAACAGAATTGGTATTTTATAAAGTTTAGAAATCAACACTTTAACTCCAATATAGAATAGCATTAATATTAATCAAGTTTTAGATAGTAGAATTGAGAAACTAATAGAAATACAAACACACTATTTACTTAGGCTTTTCTCAAGCGTATATGCAGTAATAAACTCTAGTAACTTTTTCATATCTCATGCTAAAGGATACAATTGCCGCAAAAATTGCTGCTAAGGAGATCCAAACTTTTGTCTATTTAAAGCATTCCAACCAATTTGATTTTCGATCTATAGAGTCAGATTTGGTTCTATACACCATGATAATAGTGTTTTTATCATCTGAAATATCACATGTATTGGATCTCAAAACTTTCTAAAGAAACAAGTCAATAGATAATACCTACGAATAATCTGAAAAATAATCTATAAAGTATAATAATCGATGAGGAATATAATGTAACAAAACTAAAATATGATAATAGTCACTGCATTGAAGAACATAAACAATTTAAATATTTAATTAAATATACCTTAATAGAAATAAAATATTTGGCATTATTCAAAAGTAAAATTATAGTAATAATAAGCTAATATAATTAAACAAAATAGCTAATAGTTTTTTCTTCTCGTTTTATAAATACTTTTTTTATTACTATATAAATTTATAGGACAAGGTTAATTATAGGGCCAGCATATTAAATTACATGATACAATTTCTAATTTCATCGTTAAAACAGATTAATTGTACACTTAGTGGACATGATGTATCTGTTGAAGATGAAGAGAATTTATTCAAATGTCGAGAAGGATATCTCAATACTAAATGTGTAAGGTGCAATTATCCTTTATTATTACGTATGGATCCTACTGACATAGAAGAATGTACATATATGATAATGGAGAAAGAATAATCAGAATCCATATTTTATACTAAATATACTGTCCAGAATAATAAAAATAAAAGAAATGCTTCTATAATATGCTGATATGTAGTGAAGCATCTTTACCACAAGAGTCCATAATAATATTTTTAGAAAGTATTCTTTTATTTTAGGAATTGAAGAATTTATATTATTTTGAAATTCTATTTGAAGAGACTCTTTTCCAAAATCATTTAAAACTGAATATAAATCATTTTTAATACTCATGTATCATTTATTGATAGGTTTATTAAATATCTTAATGTAAAAAAAATTGTGGCAAAGATTGCTATTATTCTCTTATTAATTTCCCTCGGATTAGAAATAACTTATGGTATGGACGTAATAATTACATCGCAATCCCAAATAGATAGCGAAAGAGGATTTTTACCCCTAAATGAAGATGTCCGTGGGGTGATCTTTGGAGGTGGAGCAGTAGCTCTTTCTGTAATAGGATTTGCAGTTGGTCGAAATGAACCAAATAAAGCAATACCTATATTACTATTTATAAATGGAGGATTGATCATTTTAGGAATGTTGATTGTAATGTCTATGCCCAAGCTCGAAACAGAACAAGATTTTATGCGAACAATAGGTTCAACTATGCTCTTTGGAGGAATATTAATCGGATTAGGAATAGCCAAAATTATCATAGATAAGAAAAGACTAATGGCTACCTGATTTTTTCTTATAAATTAATAAATGAAAATTGTAATAACATGATACTCAGTCAAATACATGAAGTTTAACAGGAATTTGATTATAAATATCATAACAAAAAAAAATAATAACAAATTCAAAAAATATAATCAAGGTATTATCAGAAGAATACATCAATATTTCATTAGGTATAGATGAATAATAAATAGTTCCTAGGAAATTGTAGGTGATAATAGGAGATAAAAAATAAAGTTAAAGTTTCAGCAAAAGACACAAAGACGTCAGAAATAAAGAAAGAACAATCAACTACCAAATATATGACCGGAGAAAAAAATTGATAATTAAATATATTTGTTGTTTCTATGTCCTATTTGATAAAAATCATGAAAAATTGCTTTTGAAAATTCAAGTGAAAATAATTTAGCCATAGCCATAAATGATATTTCTATTAGAGATCATATTTGACTAACTAACTATTAGTTATTCTTTTCAATAATCAAAATAAAACTATCCCAGTTATATGCAATTTTTTGACTTTTGATTTAATACAATGTCCTTCTAATTTGTATTAAAAACTGTCAAAATGACGATATTTCTTTTGTTTCAATATTAATTTTAAAAATTCCCTTGTAGATGTTTTGTCGATCCCATAGAATGTTGATAGTTCATTCACCATCATCCCATGGGTCTTAACTTTGCGAATATCCGTTAATCGTTTATCTAGAGACGCTACGGGATTACTAGATTGGATTGCTGAAGATAAAGCATTGCCAAGTAGTATATTTCTAGAAGGTACAGGTAAACAATCAAGAATACGTTGCATTTCTTCATATTTTGGAGCCAATTGATCCAATAATTCATCCGATAATAATTCAGGCTCTATGGCATCATCAAGTGGATCTAATAAAGTATTGAATTGTGAATTATTGACGGAACTGGGTTCGTCAAAAAATATAAGATTATTTACATTTAGTGAGGGATTATTCTCTTCGTAAAAGCCGTTTGAAGGAATAGAATCTTTTCGGTTAATGATATACTCGGTAAAAAGATAATGTTTTCTATTGCACCATAATGTTTATTGTTGCAATGACGATTTGCATTCCATCTTCTTGTAAAGGCTGTCGGCATTTAGAGCAGATCCATTTAGGATTTTTCATTGCTGTCTATAGTAACTATAATAAAACTAGTTTAATAATTTTGCTAAAGAGTGACTCCGAGTTACTCTTTTTGTGAGGTTTATAATTTTCTTTTATTATTGTTAAAAAACTATTAGATTCCTTGGTAAAAATTAATTCATTTGACTTTTTTCTTAGTGGATTAATTGTTATATCCTAATAATTTTCTACTTTCGTTTCCTTCTAAGAATTAAAATATTTAGAGAATAAAGGCTCTATTAAATATAGTATACCTTGTAAAACACGTAAATCAAATCTTGTTGATTTTAATTCTAGAAATTGCTCTTTTAATTTCTGCAATTCTCGCTGTCAACTATCTGTCCTATCTTCTTTTGCTTGAACATCTTTACCAATTTCTCAACAACATCGCCATAAGGAACATTTGGATTGATACCTACATTCCCTTGATAAACTGCAGACCATTTCTTTCACTTTCTGTGATGCGGATAATGTTGTATTTTCCCTGTCCTGAAATGCCTTTACATCGTCTACGCTATTTCTTCTTTTATTGTTGTTGCTGCTCATATTTCTCTAATTGTTAGAATAGAAAAAGATACTCTAACAATAACACACAGTGTCCGTGTTACTGTAACATCAACCTCATTCTTTATTATTATATTCTCCTTTATCTTTATCTTCAGTATTAATTATATCAAACCAAGCTTTACTAATATTATAAGTATCATTATTATCAAAGCTATTATTAACGTTATTAGAATTATATACGGGCCTAGGAAATAGAGAATCACCATCTTCATTATCTTCTTTATTATTATCTTCTTTGTGCTCTTTTCTATCAATATCCCAAATAGATTTATCTTTATCTATATCTATCTTTATACTTTTAATATTATTATTATTATTATTTAATTTACTATCTTTATAATTTGGTCAAGGACATATATTATCTATATAATAAGAAACAAGTCTTTTGTGATTTGCAAAATGTCATAATCATATGTTTGTTGTTATTTTTTAAAAAAATGTAATATTCGGGGATTTACATAAGACTCTATTTCTGACAAAGCAAAACCTTTGAAATGCAATTTTCTCTACCAAAATTTTAAAATTTTAAAGTATAAATTATATATATTGCTGATTTGAATAAATCCTATTATAGTTTTTGTTCTAACTAGTTTATGTGAGTAATGCCAATAAAATGGATAAACCAAGAAACCCTATTCCAACAATAGACATTATATTAGTTGAAAATTCTAATAGCAATAAGGTCTTACTAATAAAAAGGAAAAAAGATCCTTTCAAGGATTATTTCTCATTACCAGGAGGATTTGTTAATGAAGGTGAGAAAGTAGAAGATGCAGTAAGAAGAGAGGCAGAAGAAGAATTATTAGTTAAAGTAGAACCAATTGATATTTTAGGTGTTTATTCAGATCCTCATCGGGATCCAAGGGGACATATTATGTCTATAACTTTTATAGTCAAAATCATGTCAGGTGAGCTAAAAGCTGGAGATGGTGTTGCAGAAGTAAAATGGATTGGAATCAATAATTTAGGAAATATAAAAATTGGCTTTGATCACTTAAAAATATTATCGGACTATGAAACATGGAAGAATAACAGAGGAACATATTGGTCTTCAAAGTAAAATATTTGGTATATATTTAATACTGATTATTAAAAAGTTAAGAAGTCTACTAACAATTTTATTAATAGATAACACATAACGAATATAATTATTTAATCATTTATCATATCAATAAAAAAAGAAAGTAATTTATTATTTATATATTTGACAAGTTCTGCTAAAAATTAGATTGACATTAAGTGTATCAATATTCTTTGTTTATAAGCTGAAATTTTTTACTCAATGTTTACTAAGATTAGTAAACAATAAAAAATAACTCTAGTTTAACTACTGCCATTTTCTATATTTAATAATTTTAGATTCTAAAAATAGAATAACTTAGTTTATCCTTCAAGCTAATCCTAAAATGAATTTGATATGTAGAATGTCATAATTTGAACGTAATGAGCCAAGGTGATCGATTATTGATTAGAAGAACGTCCAGACTATGATACATATGTCGCCTAATTTTCCAAAATTTAAGGAATAATAGATAAGTTACTATAATAATAATTTTATATATTAATTCTTGAACTTCTCATTTTCTGTATTAAAAATGAACCATAAAATTATAAAGACTGTAG
>DASVFI010000206.1:0-12053 GCA_036380115.1 Nitrososphaeraceae archaeon
TTATATAAAAATGTTGTTCAGACTATAACTTCAACGATAAGATAATTTTGTTAAGTAACAGTGTTAATCAAATATTAAATATTCTGTAACCTAAAAAAGATTACACTCTTCAAGTGAGGGTTAAATAAACCTAATATCATAGCCTACTATTTCTGTTTGCACCACCCTGTATTTTAATAGTAGGCTATGGCTTTTAAAATAATATGAGTTGATAATTTCTTTTCTTTTATAGAATTCATATTTTAAAATTCTTTTATTATATCCATACCTATTCATTGGTTTGATAAAAAATTTAAAAATTCACATTATAAGCTTCAAGCATAAAAAAATATTAAGTAAATAAAAATTGTTAGTACTATGACTATCGATAAAAATAAAATAAAAGATTATTATTTTTCATAAAGTGGAAGAATAAACTCAAAGGTAGCGCCTTTTTCTTCAGAATTATTATATCCTCTTATAGTTCCACCATGTGCTTCTATTATCTTTTTTGAAATGTACAAGCCAAGACCAGTTCCACCATATTCAGATTTTGTTGTAAATTTTGAAAATAGTCTTGGTAATATTTCTGGATCTATTCCTGTACCGTTATCTCTTATTTTTACAGATGCATATCCATATTCTTTATTATCTTTTTTTACTTTTTCTAATATTATTTCAATTTTTGCTTGATCGCCCTTAGTAAACTTAACTGAATTTCTTATTAAGTTACTAATAACTTGGTAAATTCTTTCTTTATCTGCAAATACTTTAATAGATGACTCATTTGGGTAAAAGATAATTTTGACATTTTGATTAATTCCTTCTATTTTTTTTGCAGTTGTTAAATCTTTTATTACATTATTTATTTTTTCGTTTAGATCAAACTGGGTTTTTTTGAGAATTAGATTTCCGCTCTCAATTTTTGTAATTTCTAAAATATCTTGAATCAATTTATAAAGTCTTTGTGCATTTCTTTCTATTGGTTGAACATAAGATGCTGTTTTTTCTGGAAATGATTTTAGCATTTCTGTATAACCCATTATTGATTGAACAGGTGTTCTCAATTCATGTGCAGTTATATTTATGAATTCTTTCTGCATTTTGTCATGTACTTTTAATTGTTCATTTGCTTTTCTTAGTTGTTCAATGTGTTGGTATAATTTAACAGTTTGATTATTAACCTTAGTTTGTAATCTTTTATTCCAAGTAAAGAGAAAATAGCCGAGAATTGAGGAAACAACTACTATAACCAATATTGCAATTATTGAAAAGTTACGTTGGAGATTTAAGAAATAGATAACTTCTGCATCGAGTTTGTATGGTTTATGTAGTAATAAAGTCATAAATTGATCTCCTTCTAGAGATATAGGTTTAGAAGAAAAAGTACTCGTTTGACTTGTAGTATTTAGATTATAAATTCCACTTTTTCCGTTTAATGAATCATTTACCAAATTGTTAATGTTCTCTAATTCTTTTAAAGGTAGTGAATTAAACATTGATGATTGTACTTTATCAGAAAAAAAATTTTCTCCTACTAAATCTTTCTTAGCATTAAACATAATTATCCCTTTCCTATCTAATAAGGTGACTTCATTTTGTTCTGATAATAACATTGAAAGTTCCAAGAGTTTTTCTAAGTTATCAATACTAACAGAAGCTTCTATTATTCCATTAAAATTTATTTTATCAAGGGTATTGGTAATTAGAATAAAATTAGTATTATTTGTAGCATCTAATGAAAATGTAGAATTAATAACTTCATTTGTATATGCATCGTTTATCAAAATCGGTGCAGAAATAGAAAATCTAGAAATTTTATTGGCTGAAGTGATTAAATCTGAGATATATATTTTGTGTTTTTCCTTTGGAATATTAAAATTTGAACTATTGCTAAAATCTTGGTCATCTGATTTATTATATTGTTGTTGATTAGGATAAAGTAGATTGCTGGCAGCAACCATTTTTCCATTTTTATCTGTTATTCTATAATAGTCAGTGATACTATGAGTTGAAGACTGACCAGCATTCATCAATAAAGTATTATCTATAATATCTTTTGATTGCTGAATAACAGTTGGTGAATTTGCAATAGTTTTAAGGTTTGTCACTATATCCATGAGGGCATTTTCTATAATTTTTCCTGAATCATGAGTTTGCGTCAAAGAAACATTTTGGATCTCTCCTAATGCTACCTCTTTTGCCGATCTTTCTATTTCGGAGTATGTAACATAAAATAAAATTCCTAAAATAACGGATAATAATATAACTGCGACAAAGATGGAAAGCGAGTTATTAATTAATTTTAGCATAATATAAATTTAGAAATCAATACCAAAGGTCAAAGCTTGTCATATCATATTTACAGCATACTCTATTTGTTAATTTTACAATCCAACTAATTTACCCTTGCTTTATTAGGATGTGCGTCACGACTATCCGCAACATATATGTTGCCTTTATTATCAATTGCAACATCATGAACTAGAAGAAATTCTCCAGGTCCTGTGCCTTTCTTCCCTATACTTTTAATATATTTACCATCTGAGTTAAAGACTTGGATGCGATGATTTTGGGTATCTACTACATACAGATTATCTTTTGAGTCAAATGCCATTCCATGGGGTTCTTTAAACTGACCCTCTTCACTTCCAACTTCACCCCAACTTTTAACAAATTCTCCATTCTTGGTAAATTTTTGTATATTGCCGTGGTATTCATCATTTGCATATACATTATCTTTAGAATCTATAGTAATTGCATGTAAGTGGCTAAATTTGCCTTTTCCTTCACCATACTCTCCCCATTTGGTTATATAAGTGCCATCTGGATCAAATTTTTGAATACGATCATTATTTCGTTCACTTACATAAATATTGTTATCAGAATCAAAGTCAATCCCCCATGGTCTATTAAATTGACCTTCTCCTTCACCCTTACCTCCAAAACTTAAAAGTAGCGTTCCATTGTTATCAAATTTCAAGATTTTTCTATTGCCATAATCAACAACAAAGACATTTCCATCTTTATCAACATTCACATCTTCAATCTTCTTTGAAAATAAATTTTCATCTTTTGGAGCACCCCAGCTTAAAATAAAATTTCCGCTGCTATCAAATTTTTGGACCTGATGTTTCTCTTCATCAGTAACATAAACAAAACCTTGAGAATCTACAGCAATACCATGCGGATGTAAAAAGTCACCTTCTCCTGTTCCTTTAACTCCCCAACTAGAAATAAAATCTCCCTTGCTATCAAATTTTTGGACATAGTGCTTTCCAAATTCCTTATTTTGCTGATATTCATCATGAAAAATACCGAATGCTTTTTTATCTATAATAATCATTGGATGTAAAAATGCTATAATTATGGAACTCAAGATTAGAGAATAGGTACAAGATTTATTATTCATACTCAACAGTTTGTTTAATGCCTAATTCTTTATAAGACTTAATAATCTATGGACGGAAGAAGATACAAAAATGAATCAACATATATAAATTGCGTAAATATGAATAATCTTTGACTTTACATAGTCAACCAAATGAAACATATCTATAGAATTTGTTATAGACTTTGTCTTTATGAACATTAAAGATTTTAGAAAGGTCTCTATTATGATATCTTGAATAATTTATTCGATAAAGATTAATTCTGATTTCAATTCTTAATGCGTTGAAGGATATTGATCTTCTTCTGTGACCTCTGCTTCACCATCTATAAATTCTATTTCTGAATCCCTCTCAAGCAATTCTTCAATATTTTGTAGATACATTCCTTTTGCTTTGAAACGTAGTGTTCTATCATTCTTTTCTACAGGAAGCATATTGTATTTATCATACAATTCTTCTTTCTTTTTATTTAGATCTATGTCATTAACATATTGTATTTCAAGTGTGGTGCTGCCAATCCAATCCTGACGTTTGCTTTGTATTCTAAGAACATCTAAAATTAGATTTTCATCAACTTTAGGAAAATATTCTTTTATTTTATTTTTGAGATTAGAATAATAAGATATAAGATCCGAAGATTTGTCATTTGATGATTTAGCATTATTCTCAATCATGTTGATCATCTATGCAATATACTTCATCTGTTTTAACAATTATTAAAATATGAATATCAATTTTAATAATTATTATATACAATCTTATAAATAAAAAATAGGTACTACGCAATAACCTAAATAATTATTACAGCATAATACAATTAATGACATTTAAAACTATTATTATTCCTCATGATGGTGAATCTACGTCAGATAAAGCATTAGATAATGCAATAAAAATTGCAAAACTTGTACAAGATTCAGAAATAACATTATTACACATACTTGTAATAGCATTACCTCCAAGCCTTGCACTCCGTGCAAAACCAATACACTCATTTAAAACAGGCGAAATGATTAGTCCTGAAGCCTATGTCAAGGAGATATATCAGGAATCAAAACAAGAATTTCTAAAAAAATATGAAAACATTAGACAAAAATGTAATGACATTGGAGTTTCTTTTCACGTAAAAATAGATATCGGCGATCCTGCTGAAAAAATATTAGAATACGCTAATGAAAATAAAGTCGATTTAATAGTTATGGGGACAGTAAGAAGAAAAGGAATTTCTAAATATGTTTCCTTTGGAAGTGTAGCTAAAAAGGTGGCAGAAAATTCTCCTTGCCCCATAATGTTAATCCATTGAATCATATAATTTTTAAAAACTACAAAATTATTCTGCTAATAAAGATTAAATGATTTTCTTATAATCAAAAAGAGATAAAAGGCAAAATTTATCTTTCAGATTGGTTTTGAAATATCTTATATATTACATAACTCCAATAATGTCAAAATAAAAATTATGTGCAAACTCTAGTGACTTGATAAATATCATATTTTCTTAATAAGTAAAGCAACATTTTGACTATCATTATGTGTAAATATAGTAAAATATATGCAAATATTTTAATGTGTATAGAAGTATAACAATCTTACGAAATGAATATACCTGTTATAATAATTTAAAAAAGTGATTAATGATGCCTTTTATTGAATCCAATAATAAAGATAAGTTAAAAGTTTACTATGATGTATATTGTGAAGATCAAGATGATACTGTAGTTTTAATTCATCCTATAGGAGGTAATATTGAAATTTGGAACAATGAAATTTCATTAATTTCAAAGAAAAACCTAAGAATAATAGCATATGAACTAAGAGGTCACAATAGAAGTAATATGGGAACTAGTAACAGTTTTATAATCTCTGATCTTGTTAATGACCTTGAAAAACTACTTGATAAATTAAGTGTTAAAAAATGTACATTAATAGGACATTCTATAGGTGGTTCAATTGCATCTTTATATGCTAAAAAATATCCACAAAACATAGAAGCGATAATATTTATCAATGCATCTTCTGTTCGAATACCAGATAGAGATCTAGAAAAACACTTTACTACTAGAAAAATAGCATTAACCCAAGGTATGGATGCTTTGGCAGAATGGATAAGACATGAAACAAGAGAATCAGAGAATGCCTTTAAAGACGAAAATAAATGGATCCATTTTAAAGAAATATTTACAAAAACGTCTAATGAAGGATTTGTTGCTGCTACTAATTCGCTATATTCAATGCCAGAGGATGTAACTGTTTCATTAAGAGAAGCAAAGTATAAAATATTTGGAATAGTAGGTGAAAGAGATGAGGTCTTTATGAAATTAATGCATAAAATGAAGGATGAAATACCCAGATTCAAATTAAAAATTATTGAAAGCAGCGATCATTGGGTGATTGCAGAAAATCCTGAGGCATTGGATAGAGCACTCAATGAGTTTTTAGATGAGATATATGTATGAAAATAAGTAGTATTTACAATGAATATTTCTATTGCTCTCTTTTAATGTAGGAATATGCGAAATTAAAATAGTAAGTCTCACAATGTATTGAATTATAATAATACTTAGTTCAACCTAAATAATAACAATGGCTGATAATTCTAACTTTAATTTGAAATTTTTGCTACTTAATGCAATTTAAATTATTGCAATTGGTATATAGCTATAGGATATATCGTATATTACAAGATAATGTTAAAAGATAAAATAAACATCTCATAATTTGCTTGGATAAAACTGTTTTATAATTATTGTACTTTGAAAGTATGATCAAGTGATATCTAGAAAGATTGTAGGAAGAATTGGGCTAATTGCTGGCCCTTTACTCTTTTTATTTGTTGTTTTTATTCCTTTACCACAAGTAAATGAATTATCATTTGAATCTAAAATTGTTTTGGCAACAACTGCTTGGATGGGGGTTTGGTGGATTACAGAGGCAATTCCTATTTATGTTACTGCATTATTACCGCTTGTATTATTTCCTTCACTTTATATTACTGACCTAGGTCAAACGTCGGCAAACTATGCTGATAGAGTAGTATTTCTATTTCTTGGTGGTTTTCTATTAGCTAAAGCAGTAGAAAGATCTAATCTACATACACGATTTGCATTGCATATACTTGTTCTATTTGGTACTGATCCAAAATATATAGTTGCAGCTTTCATACTTGTTACAGGACTACTGAGTGCATGGTTGAGTAATACTGCAACAGCTATGCTGATGCTTCCAATAGCTTCTGCAGTAATTGCTCAAATGCATAACAACAAAAACGATCAAAATAGATTCGCAGTTTGTATTCTTCTTTCTATAGCATATTCTGCAAGTATTGGAGGTATGGCAACTCTAATAGGAACACCTCCTAATGCGATATTTGCATCTTTATCGAGATCAACACTCGATTTAGATGTAAGTTTTGGTCAATGGTTAGCAATAGGATTACCAATTAGTGGTATATCTTTATTGGTACTTTGGGTATACATGACTAGGATTGGTGTAAAAATTACAGATATCCAATCAATTGTCGAAGAAAAGGATTTTGTTAAGGAAAAGTTGCTTAAATTGGGAAATTTGAGTAGGGATGAGAAAATTGTTGCAGGTATTTTTATTTCTACAGCAATAGCTTGGATTACTAGAGGACTAATATGGAAGGACCTATTACCTGCAATTGATGATTCTACAATAGTTTTGGTATCAGCTATTTCTTTATTTCTATTGCCTTCTATTCGCAAATTATCTAAAAATAACGATATCATAAAAGAAAAAGAACAAGAGACAAAGTTTGAAGAAGAGCCAAATAATAACAATAATGATGATGATGACAAATTATTGAATTGGAATTCTGCTGTTAAGATACCTTGGGGAGTACTCATTTTAATAGGAGGGGGCCTGGCATTAGCTAACGCATTTACAGCAACAGGATTAGATTCATGGATAGCATCACAGCTTAACTTTCTTTCGGGAATGCCTTTGATAGTAATTATTCTTGTTATTGTTGCAGTTGCAATATTTTCTAGTGAGATAATTAGTAATACTGCAGCAGCGGCACTATTAATTCCAATATCTGCATCTCTTGCTGTATCTCTTGATATGAATCCATTATTGTTGATGGTACCCTTAACGATAGCTACAAGTTACGGCTTTATTATGCCTGTAGGAACTCCTCCTAATGCAATTGTTTTCGCAACAGGCCATGTTACAGCAGGACGAATGGCTAAAGTAGGACTGCCTTTGGATATAATTGGAATCATTTTAATAACAATACTAACATTATTTTTAGTTCCTTTAGTGTGGACCTAATTTTTAAAAATGATAACTAATTTTTTAGTATTTACTAAAAACTATTTTAAGATGTAGTATCATAATGATTTGAACTCATTGGTATTTTTAAAATTTATATTTATTAATTATGAACTTATCAACATAATGAAGATCCATTATATTTCAACTAGTATTGTATTTATGATAATGATGATTATGCTATTAACTTCCTCAACTACTACTCTATCTTTTTCTCAGTCTAACACTGATTCCTTAACTTTTGAAGATCCTCTATCAGGTGTACAATTTAAATATACAGATGAATGGGTTAAAGAAGGTTCTTCTCTATTTGGTGCTGAAGCTGAATGTTCATGGTTACCGTGTATGAAGTTACCAGAAATATCAGTTAGTGTTTATCCCATTGCTACTGAAGAGTTTTCACTTGAAAATTATACTAAAGAACAAATTTCTTATCATAATATTTCTGAAGGATATACTCCTATTGCATTGAATGAGACAAATATTGGAGAGAAGAAAGCATTCCAATATGTATATAGTACAAAATCACCTTTACTATTGGAAGAAGCATCCAATGAACTTATGAATTATGAGGTATATATTACTGAAGGCATAAACCTCTATAAAATATCCTTTACATCCATTCTGGACGAACAACTTGACAAATATCTAAACTCATTCAAAAAGATTATACACACTTTTACAACAACTAAATAGAATAATCTTCTCTTTCTACATGAGTAGTTATTCATTTATAGTTCTTATTATCCTAAACTCATCTAAGATATCTTTATCCTTTCCATTTTCTATAAAACTATCTTTCAAGATTTTTAATCCGTCATAATTATTATCTACAGTAATATCCAATATTCCAAAATCTCCATCAATACCAATAGCTGAAAATGATTCACCATTTGATAAATTCATATCATGTGCTCCTCCTGTTTCAACGGTTATGAAAATTGTACCATTTGGATTATGATATATGTTTGGATTTTTATCTTGTATAAAGGGCTCATCTTGATAAACTTTCACTCTGTAATTTTTTATTTGACTGTTTTAGTATTATTTTGAGAAATATTACCTTATTCTAAATATTCATTAGTATCTGAGGTACGATACCTATTTGTCTGATCATTATTATTCTCAATTGCATTTATATTGATAAAATACTGACTTGAGATACAAATAAAGATAAAATCATTAAAAATAATAATATTTGAAAATGAAAATCATTACCCATTGAGGACGTAGAACAAAATAATATAAATAAAGAACATAATAACATTCTCACTATTTTCTTATAGCAGAATATCCTTTTAAATCTCATTCATTTACTTTAAAAAATGAATTCTTATATATAAATAAATATTTTATGTTGAACTATTTTATAATAATTACCTCTTGATAATATCTTATATTTTGAGAAAAAAAGATGGTTATTAGATATTCTTGTCTTAACTAGCCGTTTCTGCTGTCTTATTATGAATGTCTAAATTTGCCTCATCTACCTTTATTGCTTGAGTAGGACAAACAGTAACACAAGCCATACACCAGATACAATCATGTTCTCTTACTGGGTCTGATTTATCAGAATAATCTTTTCTTCCTTCTTTATCATGATTTTCGCCAATTCCAGCACTTGTAACATTAATCATTTCTGATGCAGGTTTATCATCATGTTCAGTTCTATACCATTGAAATACTTGTACCGGACATGCCTCAATACAAGCTCCATCTGCAATACACGAATCCCAGTCTACTCCAACGTAAGTGCCATGGACCCCTAAGGGAACATAATCTTCCCCTCTAGATTTGTAAGCCTGTTGAACTTGTTCGTTAGATGAAGATTCTGCATCAGATCTGCCCGGTCCCCATACAAAGTGAAATCGACCATCTTCATGTTTATGCTTTCCTATAACTTTATGATTTTTTGGAAATTCTGAGTCTATTGGCATGATTGTACTCTGGATTTATTTCTTAAAAGGATTAGGGATGTAGTATGGATACAAATCCCAATACTACATACTGCTTTTACAAAAGTTGTTGTAGTTTTAAAATCATTCACCTGCAATTATAAGTTACAATAGAAATTCTTCTGCAATTGACATAATATGGTGAGTGTTAAAATACAATTAAATATTATGAACAAGAGTTCTTATTGTGTTTATATTTAAATTCTAAAGATGTTATTACTTGAACTTTGACTGTTGGAGTTCATTCAGTACTATCTTTGCAGCATGTATTATTATATTATTATAATAGTAATAATTTACAAGGATAACAATGTCATTAGCATTAGTATAATTGAACCAAGAACAACAGTTATGTTTTTCCATTGTTATCCTCTCATCGGAATATCATAAGAGGATAAAACATGAATTTATCTATATTCCTAAGCAATAGACGTTTTGTAAAAGATTTACTTATGAATGTTGGATATTATGGGATACACTAAATGATAAAAAATTACCCTATTCGTCCATCAATGATAACGGCTAATGGATATCTTATTTTCATCTTTAAAAATTATGTATGTAATATAATAAAAAGTTTTTAGTTTATGATATTGTAAATATGTAATAGTGATATATATTATTACTGTATTATAATTATGGAATTGACATCATTATATTCACCAAACATACAAGGAGTTCTAGAGAATATTTTAATTTCTCAAATAAAACCATTTAAATTTTTTTATAGGAACAATGATAATGACGAGGAAATAAAAAATCTTCAATTTTCTTTACAACAACATGGCCTTTTGCAACCAATAATAGTAAGAAATTTGGGAAGCTTTTATGAAATTGTAACAGGCCATAGGAGATATAAAGCATGTAAAGCGTTAGGTTGGAGAAAAATACTTTGTCATGTTATAGACGCTACCGATAAAGAGGCTTATGAAATATCTTTAATGTCCAACATACAACGCAAACAACTGAATCCTATTGAGGAAGCTCAAGCCTTTGATAAATATCTCTCTAACTATAAATGGGGTAATATTACTGAACTCGCAGATAAAATAGGAAAAAGTCGTAGCTATATTTATCGAAGAATCAAGTTATTAGACTTTCCTTTAGATATAAAAACTGCAATTTCTAATGAAAATATCGATCCAAGTATAATAGAAGAAGTAGCGTCTATCAAAGATGAGACACTTAAAGAAAAATTATCCTACGATGTTTTAGAAAAAAAATACTCATGTGTACAAATACGTCAAATAAAAAAAACATGGGATGACGAAAAAATATATTATAATTTTCCTGATGACGAAAATAAAGATGTCTGCACAGATCAATTGCAAATAGACAAAAATATACCAAGATTATTTAATAAGATGATAATATTATTAAAAAATGCAAGCAGGAATATGATGCCAATCATAGAGGATTCTGAAGAAAATTGGGTTATTTATAATATATTTATGCAACACAAAAAGGCAATAGATACTCAAATTGATATCTTGATAAAAGAAAAGAAAAAGATCAAGAAAATGTAATACATAATATTAAAACTGGAAAAAATCATTAGATTTTTAAATTGTTTGGTACCAAACAAATATTATTATAAATACTATCTCTAATAATTCAGTATATCACTATATATATAGACAATATTAAGTAGAAATGCATATAAATTTTATAAAAATTACATCATTCTGTCTATTATATAGTATTGTAGTTTTCCTTATAATAATAACCATTATTAATTGTAACACTAACGATCAATTTTCTCAATTATCTATCCAAGCTGAAAAAGACAATGATAAAGAATAAGAAAAAGAAATAATACTTTCTAAAGATGAAGATCAATTTGTTAAATTTGATTATGAAAATCTAACAATACCTCAAATCTATTCAAATGCACCTAACGGATCAATATACCAATTCAAACACAATAATCCAAATGGTAAAGTTCAAGTAGATGAAGAGAAGAATGAAAATGTCTTTGCAAAAAGAAACAAAGACGAAAGTTGGAGAATAGATTATGGAAGACCTAGAATTGATATTTTTACAAAAGATGCTGGTATTCTTCCAGACAAGCAAATATTGCAAGAAAATTTGTCTAAAAGTGGTATTCAAAGTTGGAACTTTTCTGAATTGAAAGAGATAGGATATTGGTACAAACCAAGTGATTGGAAAAATATAGAAATCACCTTGATTTTTAAATTACTTGATTCATCACGCTCTAAAGGAGATGAGCATGCTCTTTCATTAGTAACCAGATCTATATCTCATAGTGAGATTTATGATGATGATGATCAGGATGATCCACCATTTTATTGTGGAGGATAAAGTTATCATAACAATATATCTAATGAAGGACAGGTGAGGATGAAAAAAGAACAATTTCATATCAAGTATGAAAGAGAAAAATATAATCCAGATGTACAATTAGGAAACATTT
>DASVFI010000207.1:0-2415 GCA_036380115.1 Nitrososphaeraceae archaeon
CTATAGAAAGAGTATAATATTTTAGAAATTCATATGAAATTAAAAACTAGTTTCTTATAAATAAACATATTAGTAATAATAATAATAAAAAATAATAAATTTGGAAGTAGAAATAAATATAATAACATAAGATAATAAAAAAAATTACAATTCATATCATCGTAATAATTGGCAATCTTTATAATTTAATGGATGGAATGAGTTTGATAAAGTGAGAGAAGATGAATTTTAAAAATGTCTTTTCTTCCTATACAAGACTTATTTAACTGAAGAGCCTAAACTCTTCATATGTCATTCGATCTACCATTTTCAAAAATACTTGTTCCTATAGATGGCTCGCAACCGTCCTACCATGCAGCCCAAATCGCAAATAACATTGCTAAAAAATTTAATTCAGAAATTATTTTTATTCATGTGATAGTATCTCCTTCTTACTATGAATATGCTAATCTAACAGGTGTTGTCACTCCTAAACAAATTGATATGATTATTCAAAATGCAAAAGAAGAAGCTAAAGATTGGCTTAATAAAACAGAAGATATGGTAAAGAAGGAAAATCCAGATATTAAATTATTTACAAAAGTGATAGTGACAGAAATAGCAGTGTATGGTGAAATAATACAATATGCTGAACAAGAAAATATTGATTTAATAGTAATAGGTACAAGAGGTAGATCAGGAGTTAAAAAATTACTATTAGGAAGCACAGCTTCAGGTGTAGTCACATATGCAAACTGTCCGGTCTTAGTTACAAAATAGTTATTTTTAATAATCATATTAATTTTTTGGATCTGAATTGCAAATACTTCATACTCAACATCATCATCTGGATAAACAATTTTAAAAATATCCTTAACTAATGGTTTAAAAAAGCACAATTAAGATATTTTGGCTATAAATATTAATTAAGATCGAACATTGACAAACAAAACTAAAGTCTCAAATTTATTAATTAAAAGAAAATCTTAAAAGGGCATTATTTAGCTTTTGGCTATAATAATATAAAATTAGAAAAATTTTAATTAATCAAGAATGAATTCATTTAATAATATTTAGGAATTTTAATTTTGTCTATCGCTGATTTGAGAATATTATATTTTCAATTTAGTGGGTGAACTTAAACTTTTAAAACAATTCTACATACTTTCTAGCAAGTTTTAAATGTTTTCTTGCTTCCTTTTCATAGATGATTTTCTTTTTATCATAAACTTCATTTGCACGAAAAAGTGATACCTTTGCTCTAACACATGCTTTAAAACACATCATAAAATAAACAAGATTTTTTATATTTTTATCATTACTTTTTTTAATATATTGTGAAATGAAATACTCTGCTAGATCTGCTCGTTGATGAAAATCAAGATCCATTGCAAGATGAGCTACATCTTCAACAATGTCAGCATATCTTAAAGAATCGTTAAATTCTATTCTATCGTATAAATAAAATTTATTGTTAATAATAAAGATATTTTTTAAATAGAGATCACCATGTATATCACGAATCTTGGATTCTCTTATACGTTGATAAAATAAAACACTCTTATTTTTTAAAAAGGAATTTAGTTTACATTCAAATATTGGATCTATCTTCCCTATCTTCGAAATGGTTAGAAAATTTTCGTTAAATTTTCTTTTCATAATCTTTGGTTGAGCAAAGGTTGAAATTTTTTTATTTGTTGGAGCATTATTATGAAATTGAACAATTCTTTCCGTTAAAGATTTAATCATTTTTTCATTAATTTTTCCAGCTTTAACTAAATTGTCCATCCTAAACTTTTGTGGAATTTCTACCATTTTGACAGCATATTCTAATGGCCTACCTTTCTCATTTAGATCCGCAATTCTAAAAATACCATTTTTCTCTATAATTTTAACAACACATTGATACATATTGCCACAAAGATATTTGTTTAACATTACTTCTTTTTGGCAAAACTTCTTTCTCAATGAAAGTTTTGAAAAATCAAGAACATTGCCAAATTTAAGTTCTTTCTTTATTTTATATACAAATGATCCTGTAAGCAATATCCAAGAGATATGTGTTTCTAATACTTTAATTTTAGATATAGTATGAGAATAAGCAATCTTTTTCTTTAAATGGGAAATTATATTTTGTTGATCAAGACTCATAATCTTGTATTTTATTTATGATCTCTACTACTATTTCTTTTAAAGAATGGCTTGTATCAACTGTGATGTGTTTTTCCTTTATTGGTTCATATCGATTTTTAATCATTTTATAAATGGATATATCTGCATCTGAATAACCTCTTTTTCTATTTTGTATTCGTGAAATAATTAATTCTTCAGGACAAATACATTCAACAATCTTAAACTGATCGTTACTTAAATTTAGTCTTTTTTTGATATCATCTCTTGATTTTTGTTCATTAAAAGTAGCATCAAGAATGCAAT
>DASVFI010000208.1:0-10045 GCA_036380115.1 Nitrososphaeraceae archaeon
TTTGGGATTAGGACATGCAAATTTCAAGGAATCTATTATGTCATCTTTGGTTTATCATTCATTTAACAAGATTTCCGACTGTGAAAGAAAAGCTATTGCGGAAGCAAATAAATGGAAACTAATAGATAATAACTCATTACCAACAAAAAGCCAAATTAAAAATTACTTCTGCTAATTGTTACACAAATTATGACAATTAACTTATTTTTTTCTCTGAATTTATTATATTGTTTGTATTGATCTCTAATACAATATCAGGTAACTAGCTCATTTATATTATTTTTTGCTTGCCTAAATTTATAAACAAATTTATAGTAAATGAAGATATTGAGAAAGTTTGGCAATTTTATACAGATATTAAACATTTAGAAATCATTTCACCAAAAAAATTGAATTTGAAAATAATAACTACTACAAATCAAAAAATTATTCTTGGCCAAGAGGTTACAATTTCAGCCAAGATAATTATCCAAAGAATATGGCATTCAAAAATAACATTCTTTCAGCAATACGAATACATTGATGAAATGTTGACAGGTCCCTTTAACAAATGGAAACACATTCACAAATTTAAACAAATCAATAAGAATAAAACAGAAGTAATTGACGAAGTAGAATTTGATTTACCATATGGAATATTTGGAAAGATTGCTTCAATTTATGCTAGTAAAAAATTAAAAAAAATATTTGAACATAGAAAAGAAGAAACCATCAGATACTTAAACAAATAAAATATTTTAAACAATGTAGTTTTTTATACTAAAAAATATAGTAATACACAATTTATCAAGAGTTTTATCAATTATTGCATTGGTAATTAAAAAAAACTTGTTTGTTTGTCTTTTTTCAAACCTATTGTAAAATACATTTTATTATATGTAAAATTTGAAAATGAACGTATACAAAAAGATCAGATTTTGTAAAAAAAATAATAATAATTTTCTCACGAAAAAAACTTTTTTTCTGATTAATTATAGGATTATGCTACACTATTGATTGTATATAGAGAAGGAGTATTTTTCTTTGCAATTTTACTCAATGAGCTTTTGAAATGTTTCATAGATATTTCTAGTTCTTCTTCTTTTTTATCATTGTCGTATTTTTCTTTCATTCCTGATGGAGGTTCTGTATTAGTATCTTTTTCTTTATTGGACTTTTGTTCTTTAGCTATAATATATTCTCTTACTGCGGCAATAGCTGCAGCATTAACTAAGGCTTCTATCTCTGCACCAGTATATCGATCTGTTAAATCTACTAGTTTATCTATATTAACATCTGCACCTAAAGGTTTCTTTTTTAAGTGTATTTGCAAAATTTGTTTTCGAGAATCTTTATCAGGTATTGGTATTTCCAAAAGGCGATCAAATCTTCCAGGTCTTAATAGTGCTTCATCAATAATATCAGGCCTATTAGTAGCACCTATAATTACTACTCCTTTGAGATCTTCTAAACCATCTATCTCAGTCAACATTTGACTAACCAATCTTTCTGTTACATGCGAATCTCCTCCATTCGTTCCTGACCTTCTTGGGGCAATAGCGTCTATTTCATCAAAAAATATTACACACGGTGCTGCCTGTCTTGCCTTTCTAAATATCTCACGAATACCTTTTTCAGATTCACCAACCCATTTTGACAATAGCTCAGGGCCTTTTATACTAATAAAATTAGATTCAGATGTTGATGCCACGGCTTTAGCTAATAGTGTTTTTCCAGTTCCAGGCAGTCCATATAATAATATCCCCTTAGGAGGTTTTATGTCTGCTTTGGTAAAAAGATCTGCATGTTTGAGTGGCCATTCTATTGCTTCCTTTAATTCTTCTTTAACATTATTTATTCCTCCGATATCATTCCATCCAATATTTGGCTTTTGCACTAAAACTTCTCTCATTGCAGATGGATGAACATCTTTTAAAGCATCGTCAAAATCTTGATTAGTTATTTTTATTTTGTTTAATACATTTGCTGGAATTTTTGTTTCTTTTAAGTTGATTTCAGGTATAATACGCCTTAATGATCTCATTGCAGCTTCTTTTGCCACCATTTCCAAGTCTGCTCCAACAAATCCATGAGTAACTTTGGCATAAGATTTTAAGTCTATATCTTGTTCCAATGGCATTCCTCTCGTATGAATCTGAAGAATGTCATGACGTCCCTCTTCATCCGGAATACCTATTTCTATTTCTCTATCGAATCGACCTGGACGTCTCAATGCAGGATCTATTGCATTTGGTCTATTTGTAGCAGCAATTACAACAACTTTCCCTCTTGCCTTGAGTCCATCCATTAAAGTCAAAAGTTGAGAAACTATTCTTTTCTCAACATCACCAGATACCTCCTCTCTTTTTGGTGCTATCGAATCAATTTCATCTATAAATATAATACTTGGCGCATTTTCTTGTGCTTGGTTGAATATTTCTCGTAATTTTTCTTCGCTTTCTCCATAAAATTTGCTCATTATTTCTGGTCCACCAATTGAATAGAAATTAGCGTTTGTCTCATTAGCAACTGCTTTTGCAAGCAATGTTTTACCTGTCCCTGGAGGACCATGCAATAGAACACCTTTTGGAGCTTCAATTCCAATTTTGTCAAAGAGCTCAGGATGTCTTAATGGAAGTTCAATCATTTCTCGTACTTTTTGCACTTCGTTTTTGATTCCTCCAACATCCTCATATGTTATCCTATCAATCTTTTTATTTTGAGCAGATATATCTGATTTAGATCCTATTTTGAATTTAGTATTTGAATTTATTAATAGTGCTTTATTTTGTGGTTTTGTAGATACTATTATGAAACCTATACGTCTTCCCATCATATTAAAAAGTATCACATCATCTTTGGCAACTACTCTTCCATCTAACTTCTCTGAAAAGTAGTCCTCCAATCCAACTATATTAAGATCCTCAAGAGGAGACATTAAAATTTCTTCTGCATTTTCAACATCAACCTTTTGTACATTTATCTGATCATCTATTCCAACTGAAATATTTTCTCTAGTATAGCCATCTATTCTAATTAATCCTTTGCCATAATCATTTGGATGGCTCGTCCAAAGTAAAACATAACTTTTTTTAGATGATGCCTCATTGGTAAGCTCTAAGACATCACCCGTAGCAAGATTGTGCTCTTCAATAATCCTGGGATCAATAAGTGCAATTCCTCGTCCTACGAATTTTGAAAAGGTTTCTGCAACTTTTAATGTAAATTTATTATCAATATCACGATAGTTATTCATTTTTTCAAATCACTCCTTTTATTATAATATGTTAATAAAACAAAAATTACTATTTTATTCAACCTTTATTGCTTTAGACTTGGGCTTAGGTTGTTCTTTTGCTTTAATTTTTAATTCTAATATTCCATTTGTGTATGTAGCTTTGGTTGAAGTATCATCTAATTTTACATCGAATGGAATCTCAGAAAGATATTTTTTATCTCCATGTTCTGCTCTTATTGTAACGGTATGTTCTGAAATACTTACTTTAATATCTTCCTTAGTTACTCCTGGCATTTCAGCTGTAACTACATATGTATTTTCTTTCTCATTGAAATTAGTATCAACCAATGGATCCCTAATTTCACTTTGCTCTACTAATCCACTCATTGTAGGTCGAACATTTCCAAATTCCTTAACTCGAGGTCTGCCGTCAGGACCCACAGTAATTTGATACCCATAATAATACGGAACATTACCTTTTAATGGTTGAGTATCTCCTTCTCTTACAGTTCTAAACATCCTATTTATCATTTCTTCTGCTGTTGCAAATTCTCGATCCATGTCATCAAATGATTTTCTAAAACTAAATGTTTCTTTCCACATTTTTATCATTTTACAGTATGTAATATACATGACATTATATAAATATTTCTGACATTTCCTTGTTAAAATAACAATCTAGATTTCAATTAACTATATGTTGATTTTTATACATTTAACTTTCATGATAATCGTAATTACAAGAAGTTCTTAGTGTATTATTGTAAAATAACCGAAATAATTTTTAAAATAATCAGTCAGTCAATCAATTAATCATATTCAAGTGAGTTTGTAACTAAATAGTAATAGAATTTATATTATAAAATTCAGTAGAAATCTATTTACAAATATATTCTCATCAAATTCAATAAAAAATATATACTTATATTATTTAGAAAAATGGATTTTTGATTGACCTATTCTCTCTTTAATGCTTCTATTGGCAGCAAGCGTGATGCTTTAAACGCAGGAAATAGCCCAGCTAAAAAACTCAATCCAAGAGTAATGAACCAGACTCTTGCCATATCGGTTATTAAAAAAACAGGAGCTGCATTATTTCCGTCACTATTTGAGTTGAATCCTGAATTTAAAACATATCCCAGAATTACACCCGCTCCCAAACCAGAGGTTGCACCCAAAACTCCTATAAGTAATGCTTCTACTAAGAAAAGAGATAAAATATTAAAATTTTGTGCTCCAATAGCTTTTAGAGTGCCTATTTCTCGGGTTCTCTCTACTACTGAAGTATATAGTGTTGTTATTATTCCAACTGCTCCTACTATTAATGATACAATTGCAATACTTAAAAGAAAAGCACTTAATCCACTGGTAAATTCTTTAATTGTTTGTATAAGTGCTTTTACTGTAGTAATACCTATGTCATTACCATAAAGTTTTCTTATCTCTTTCTCAATACTATCTATATTATCAGGAGAAATGGCTACCACTATTAATGCATCAAATTTTCCAGATTTATGAAGAAATGTATTACCTATATTTTCATTAATGACTACGGCTTTGTCTATGTTAGGGTTTCCTGATTGTTTTATTATTGCTCGGATAACGAAACTTTTTGTTTCTTTCTCTCTGTTTCCTGTTATTGGATCCACAAAAGAATAAGATACTTGTACTGTTTGTCCCAATGATAAAAAAGGTACCGTCTCTCCAGGTGGAAAAGCTACATCACTAGAAACAATCATTCCAGAAGGATCATTTGATCTAACAACAGAACCTTCTTCATATTCTAGCGTAGGAGCAATTACAGTTAATTTTTGAGGATCTATAGAAAATATTGCAAAATCCTTTGATTCACCCTTTGATTCAATTGTTACTTGAGATTGATATGAAGGTATAACTTCTTTTACTAATGGAAGTGAACTCAATCTTTTTTGGACTGCAGAATTCAATGTAATTTTCGCAACAGGAGGGGGCGTAGCTGCATTATTACCACCACCAGGACCTGTTCCTCCACTTTCTGTTTGTGGTGCTGGATTTATGAACATAATATTACCTGCAAGATTACTAGTTTGCTTATTAAAAAATTCGCTAAATCCAGCGCCCATTCCACTAACAGCGATCATCAAGCTACTTCCTACCATTACCATTACAATTGTTAGTATAGACTTTGTTTTTCTCTCTTTAATAGCATCCATCGATAAGAGTATAATTTCTTTAAAATCCATACCTATGTCTCGATTCTTTACTTTTTAGTAATTGTAAAACCGTATAATAACTATTATTTTTATTAATTTGCTTTTCTCTCCTCATATTTATCATCGTCTAAAAAGGATTTTCCATTATTATCTTGATTATTCAATGATTTATATAACTTTGATTTTTTGTCTTTTCTCTTTCTGATCGAAAATACAATAAATATTATTACAACAACAATTATCCCAGCTAAGACAAAAGTAATAATTAGCGTAGTTACTGGAGGAGGAGATATAGTAAAACCTAAGATATTTGTATTTGTATTATCACCATTGTTAGTTTGTTCATCATGTACGGCTTCATAATTTACTGTTTCATTTAAAATTAAATTATGCTCTGTTCTCAAATCATCTTTATATGTTATTTTTAAACTTGTAATATATTCCCCTTTTTCAGCATTTAATTTGATGTCAATGGGAATGCTAAAAGGTAATGGTGAATTCTCTGTGAGGTCTCCCAAATACTGAGGCATAGGCAAACTTTTTAAAGGTAGTTGTTTTAAGATTTTTCTATCTTGTAAAGAATTTTCTGTAACGTTAGATGATGACCATTCCGTACTATTAATAATTTCCATAGTTGTGAATAATGCTACTGTATTACCTTCATTTAACAAATTTCCAACTAGATTTAGAATTCCACCTATATCTTCGAGGGCTACTTCATATGTTCTTATTTTTATTTGTCCTTGTATATAAGATCCAATAGAAAGAGAATCTTTCTTAGACTTTCCTCCTGAAACATATTCAGCATTTAATGTAAATGATATAGGCTTGCTTATTACTTCTTCTGATGAAAAAATCTGCGTAAATAGATCCCTCTTTGAGAAGGGGGGCATAGAACTCAATGTCCATCTTGTGTCTCCAAGAATTTTGACAGAGTCTGATTCAGAGTCAAGAGAAAAAACTACATCTTTTAATTCCTCATCTCCGTTATTGGAAACAATTATGTTAGCACTTTCAATTATTCCAGCTCTTAACATTAGAGAGTTATGTTGTGTAATGTTAGAACTATTTCTATCAATTGCATTATCAATAACTAAAACATTTCTAGCTTCATCTATACTCAAAACAGATTCTGGAGGATTAGGAGATATTATTAATCCTACAGAGGTTTCAAAGATTTTCTTATTTCCATATGCATCATTATAGGTTATCTCTAAGTTCATATTTTGGATAGTACCTCCTGTAGAATAATCCGGATATATAACCGGAGTTATTAATGCAGTACTATTTGCTAATATTTTTTCTACATTGAATGTCGTAGCGTGAATATCAATGGGTGTAAAGTTAGATTCTTTTTCCGAGGTTTGTTTTGTTAAAATATTCTCAGTCGTATTATTAGAATGATTTGAAAGAGTTGTGTTACTTTCCAGATTATTATTTATAGAATTATTATGAACTATGGAATTATTAATAATTCCATCATCATTGTTTTTAATAACTTTATTTTCTATTGTTGTAGTTCCTCCTGAAATATTGGTAATGGTGGCAATTACTCCATTTGCATCTGCTGATCCTTTATTATATAATAAAATCTGTAAATTATTGGGGGAATTAGTAATTAGATTCTGTTTCTGAGGGATAACATCTAGAATTACCTTCCCTGTAACTCTAAAAGGTACAGTAATATTCGTTGAAATTTGTCCTGTTTCAAGAACTTTTGAATAAACTATTTCCATAGATCCATAATAAGGACCAACTTTTGCAGTGTCTAATATATTGAAAGTAAAATATATAGGAAAGCTCTCTCCAGGCTTTACTATTGAATTATAGCTTGCAACAGAAACATTTTGGAATTTTACATTGTTTTCGCCTTTTATAGATTGGAATCCTGGCGGAAGTTGTAAATATCCATTTATTCCACTAATTTCTGATCTTCCAGTATTGACCAATATTACTGCAAGTGTTGATGGGCCTTCCCCAGGGCCAACTTCAACCTTTAGTGGATTATCTAGATCTTGTGATTGAGGTAAGGTATTATCTTTATTTGTCCAGTATGCTTCAAGAAATGTTGGACTTCTATCATCAAGTGGCTGCCTTTGTGCATAGGCATTGCCAAGAAGTAAAGAATTGTTGGAATTTATAAAAATTACCAAAACTAATAACAAAAATAAGATAAAAGAAAATAGAATGAAGAAAGTAAGTGTCATATTTTTATTATCTTCATTTTATTTACTTGCAAATATCTAATATTAAGGTTCTTTGGTTTTTTATTTGTATGTTTAACCATTTTACTTTATTTAAGTTTTAATTGATAATTTCTTTTTCTATCTTTCCGTCTCTTATAAAAATGGTCTTATCAGTCTCTAGAGCTAGTTCTGGGTTATGAGTTACCATAACAATTGTCTTTTTATATTTTCTGGTAAGCATTTTAAGTAAATCAAAAACTTCTTTTCCAGTTTTTGTGTCAAGATTCCCTGTTGGTTCATCTGCTAAAATTATTGTTGGGTTATTAATCAAGGCACGTGCAATAGCTACTCTTTGTTGTTGTCCACCACTAAGGTTCATGGGTTGGTATTCTCCCTTATCCTTTATCCCTAATAGATCCAACAATCTTTGTGAACGGTAACGACGCACATTTCTATTCATTCCCATAATTATGGCAGGTATTTCTATATTCTTTTGGACACTAGTTCTATTAATTAGGTTAAATGATTGAAAAATATATCCAATCAAGTTATTTCGCATTTGTGCAATTTCAGATTCATTAAGAGATACGATATTAAATCCATTTATGATAACTTCTCCTGAAGTTGGTTTATCCAATGCGCCTATAATATTAAGTAACGTAGATTTGCCACTCCCAGAAGGTCCAACAATTGATATAAATTCCCCCTTCTTTATTGTAAAACTAATATTATTAAGAACAACAGACTCTCCTGCAGGTGATTCAAATATTTTGATTATATTTTTTAATTCCATTACAATCGGATTATCATTATTTTGGTTGTTCATGTCATTATTATCTTCATGTATTGATTTGCTGATTTATCTCTTAATAATTTAATTTCGTAGTATAAACATTGTTTATGTTGTAAAATAACTCTTCCATCAATAAAAACATCCATTTCAAATAGTATTGATAATGTAACAATGGTAACTTATACTCATTTGGTTTTTACCGAGAAATGAGAAATAAATATTCAATTACTTGTGACGACAATAAAAAAAGTAATATCATAAACTATTATTTTTTATCTATTAGTATTTTAACATTAGAAATTATATCATCAAGTTTTTCAAGATCAAGATAGACTTTATCATGTTCTTCTAATAATTCAATTTGAGACTTGGATGCAAATTTTATTGCATTGCCACCTACAATTACAGGTATATTTAAAGATTTACGAATTTCCTGTACCAATCTAATAGCTGAATTGATATTTTCTTCTAAAGTAACAGATACAAGTACTAAATGGGGATTGGTGTTATCCAAGTAAGATTCAATAGAATTGGTTGGAAGAGGTGAAGTAATATTATAAATCTCATATCCTTTTTCAAGCAATAAAGATTCAATTATTTTACAACCTATACTATGAAGTTCCCCTTCTGGAGTACATAATATTATTGGTCTAGCAGTTGATAAACTTTTAGAGATTTTATTAGAATTTTTTTGATTAATTAAATCAATTAGACTATTTACTGCATTACTGCATACATGTTCGGTTGCAACGTCTATTTCTCCTTTTGCCCATTGATCACCTATCTTATATAATATAGGTATCAATAACTTCTCATAAAAATCTGATAATGAATAAACAGATTTTGTATATTCATTGTACATTTTAACTAATTCATTTATCTCATACATCTTCAACTTCTCCAACAACTTTGTTTGCAATGATTCATTTAATTCCGTAGACTTTTCAAAATTGAGATTATGGGAACCTAAAAATTTTATAATTGTTGATTGCTTTCGATATTCCTCTGGAATTTTATTGATATTGATTTGGGATAATGGACCTAAATATTGTCTTGTAATTTGTTGAGATGTTCTTTTTTCTTTATTCCATCTACTTTCAACAAGATAAGCATAATTAATATTTTTTACTTTTTTTACTCTTATGTAGACCATATAATATTGTAATTTTTACTATTCTTTTATTTATATTTAGTGCCTAACTCACTCTAGTGCTAACACATTTTAGTTATAAAACTAAATTTATGAACTTTAAGATATATTATACTAGTTAAATGTTAGCACTATGTACATTATTACCACCAGTATATATACTACTTTGACAGTGAACTAATCATGAAACAATACACACAATACATAAAAAATCAAGTTATTGTGATAAGCATATTTAGTTTAGCAGGAATTACAATAATAGGTGGTTTTTTAAATTTAGGAAATACTTTAGGTTATTGGCTATTATTGATAGGAAGTACTATTGTCATTGGCTATTTTTATCTAAGATATAGTTACCAAAGAAAAATTAATAGATTAGATCCAGGGGTTTTAGATAGTTTAAAATAATATTTTTTAATGGAAATTAATTAGAAGTTGAATAATATAAAATAAAGTGCAATTAGAATATATTACTTGTCATTTCGAGACATTCTAATTTTGAAGGAA
>DASVFI010000209.1:0-93686 GCA_036380115.1 Nitrososphaeraceae archaeon
AACTATGAGTATATTTGATAATGTTGCATCGGGTTTAAAATTAAATGGTGTTAAAGATAAAAAAGTCATAAATGAAATAGTAAGGGAAAGTCTAGAAGGAGCAGCATTATGGGAAGAAGTAAAAGACGAACTGAATAAACCGGGAATGAGTCTATCAGGAGGACAACAACAGAGACTATGTATAGCTCGAGCGCTTGCTATGCAACCTGAAGTTCTTCTCATGGATGAACCTACATCAGCGTTGGATCCAATCGCATCTTCTAAAATTGAAGAGCTAATTCATGAGTTAAAGAAATATCTCACTATAGTGATAGTAACACACAATATGCAACAAGCAGCCAGAGTTGCAGATTATACTGCATTTATGTTTCTCGGATCATTAATAGAATTTGGAAGGACAAAACAAATATTTGAAAAGCCAAAGAAAGAATTGACTGAAAGGTATATTTCTGGTAAATTTGGTTAAACTATCAAAAATTAATATATTTGTATATAATAACAAAAATTTAATTAAAAATTGAAAGATTAATCTATCTACTTATTCTTTTGAAGGGAGGTCTTGGAAATACAATCTTTATAGGTTGTCGAATTGCAGGTTGGATCATTACAATTTCTCCTTTGTCCATTTGAGCTATATTTCCTTTAGTAATATCATCTAACATGGAATAAGAACTTGTTGATAATTCAGACAATCCTAGTTTTGCTATCATATGTATTCCTGTATTCTCATGTAGAATTGGATCTACTGAACTCTTGAATTGCTGAGCAGAGAAAAGAATGGTATTCCTTGATTTTCCTGCTATTATTGTTTTTATAATCTGTTCTGCTACAGAAGATCTATGCCCCAAGGAAGAAATATGTGGAAGAAATCGATTTATTTCATCTATAAATATTAGAATATACTTGGGTTTTTTCTGTTTATTATATTCTGTATTCCTTTCTATTCCAATTTTTGACTCGCGATCAAGAGAATGTTCAAAACTATAACGTGATGAATAAAGTTCATCTATGTTCTTCATAACATCTCCAATAACTAATGATTGTTCTTCTAGAGTAGGAATCATTGCAATGTCAATAACGAATACATCTCCTGCTTTTATTTTATTTATTTCATTTCCAATATAGATGCTAGTTTTTCTTTTGTCAGTAAACAAAGGAGATCTTTTAAATTTCTGAATATATCCTAGAAAATGCAGATACATTGATTTGTGACCCACTATCTCTGGAGGATAATCCGTATACTTTAGTAAATCTGACCAATTATTTACAACATTATTAGAGCTATCCTTCAGAGGCCAAGATTCATAAATATAATTAATTATTGCATAAAGATTATACCGAGGATCATAACTTTCAGATGAAAGTAGAAGATCTAGTCTATCATAAATATCTTTTAGTTCATAAGAATATGTCCTAAAATTGGGTGGGATATGAACTGATATGGGTTTTCCATCTTTACCTCTTGGAAGAAAGTACTTCACGTTATCAAAAGGATCCGTTGATATTTTCAAGATTTCATATAACTCTATATCTTTTTCTGTAATTTTTTCGTCTTCTCTTTCCTGAATATACAGTAAATCATCCTCTCGTGTATTAAAAATTATGATGGCTACTTCTTTATTCTTTATAAGCTTTTGATACATAGAATGCAATAAGAACATAACATAAGAAGTTTTTAAATTTCCAGAAATTCCTGTCGCATTTATATGAGCAGTATCAGGTCCTGCCAGATATGACATTGCAATGGGTATAGCAACCTTCTGATCATTCGACATTTCTATTACTCCAGCCATTATCGGATCTTCCATTTTTGGAATTCCTAAGGCTATGAAAATTTCCTTTTCAGTAGCAAATCTTACTGCTTTATCTATATTAACAGGCATTCTAATATTCTCTTTATATTTAGTCTTAGAGTTCAATTGTATGTTATCAATGTGGGCATTTGCCATCACTACTACTCTTGCAATTCTTATTCCTTGATCAACATAAGTTTCTGTATTCTTTTTACTATCTCTTGAATTATTATTGACTTGACTTTCAGTTTGTTTTGATATTGTTACATCATTATTTCTTATAGTTCTTAATTCCTTAACAATACCAATGGTTACCGTATTGTGAATATTTTCAACAGATATAAAATCAAAAGGTCCGACAACATTATTATCATAAATTGAAAACCAAAATTCGTCCATTGTTATTTGATATTTATCTGATTGTATTGTTTTACCTATAATATCGTTTGATATAACAGGCTCTGACTTGTCAGAAAATTTTTGGACGTCCACCATGCTTAATTTGTTTGCTGATTATATAGATAAATAATATCTATATAGTTTATTTAGTAGAAAGTTTATGTTTAAGCAAATCTTTATAATTTCACTATCTTATTTTTAATATTCTTTCTATGTTATTTTACTATCAATAATGCCAAGAACTACAAAAAGAAGGATATGTATCTAATTAACTTTTTCTAGCGTCAGAACTATCATTTCCATATAATTTGTCCAGGAATAATATTGTCTTCCTATTATTGTTTTTTTGATAATTTCTTTGTCAGTTTGGACTGCTTTTTTCTCAAGTTATTTATAGTACAATCTATTAGAATATAAAAAGTGGATGGATTGTATAAATTTATCAATACTTAGACTTACAAGTTTTGTTATCACTCTAAAGATCAATTTATAAAAACATATAATAAAAGAAATTATCAAAGAATTAATCGTTTTTAAATTTTTGTGCTTTTTCTCCTATTATTCTAAACCATACATAATAGCCATCAAAACATTCGACTAGATGTTTTGGAATATAAAATTTGTCTTTGTACGTAGTTCCACTTCGGGTCATAATATATTCTACATTCACTTCTTCAACTTCTCCAAGTTTAGATTCATCTATACCTATTGCTTCTTTTTTTTTGATTTCTGGAAATTTTGTTCAATAAAATATTAGACAGTGTACTATTATTACTGTTATCTATATTTACTATATACAAAAAAAAATTCCTATAACTATAGATATACTAAAGTTTCTATAATCTAATTTCTTTTATGATAAATTGATTATATTAATTACAAATGTATCAATTTAGTACAACTAAAAAAACAATCCTTCTCATCTTATTTTGTTTTACTATGATAATAAGTATATCGAATACGTTTTCTCTTGAACCATCATATTCGCAAGATGTAATATATGATAGCCATGATGATGGAGTCTTCAATATTGCAATTGCAGCAGATTGGGGATGTACAGAAGATACTGAAAAAACAGCAGAAAATATTCAAAAGAAAGATCCCGAACTTGTTATTGGAGCAGGAGATTACAGTTATACCGGATCTGCAGATTGTTGGTTTGAAATAATACAGCCATTTAAATCAAAGATGACGATAGCCATGGGAGACCATGAATATAGTGATACTAGTGGTGGGGAAAACGGTATAATTAATCAATATCTGAAACCTTTGAATCTGGCAAAAACATATTATTCTTTTGATATGAATAACGTTCACGTTACTATAATAGATCCATATATTGATTATGAGCCTGGTTCAGATCAATACCAATTCATTCAACAAGATTTACAAGATGCTTCTACCAATCCAAAAATAGATTGGACGTTTGTTGTAGAGTCTATTCCTATATATACTTCACCTTCCGATCATCCAGCTGATTCCAAAATCAGAGATATTTATCATCCTGTTTTTGATAAATATGGTGTTGATTTAGTATTTAGTAGTGACAATCACAACTATCAGAGGACTTTTCCATTAAAATATAATATCAATGATGAAGGTAATGATAATCCTATTATCGTAAATAAAGATCAGAATAATTATAATAATAATGATAATGGAGTAATTTACCTAATAGCCGGAACTGGAGGGAGATCTCTTTATGAAGTTGAAGAACAAGCGCCATTTATTGCAAAACAATATGATGAACAATTTGGTTTTCTAAATATTGATATTTATTCTGATGATGTCTTAAGAGGAACTTTTTATGCCAATGAGGAGGTTAATGTCCCAGAGTATTATTCTGTCAGTTCTACTACTACTACTAATAATAATATAATTGATCGTTTTATACTTTCAAAATAAAGTATCAGAAGCAAATATTAGTTAAACTGCCTGAATACTAGCAAAAGATTTCCTGAAAAGTTATTCCTAAATCACTAATTTGAATTACCGAAAGTCATTTTTAATTTACTAGAATTTAGTAACATAATGTTTTTTCATTATTAAAAAATAACATCGTCTTTAATACAACTTGATACAACAAAACAATTAAGGAAATGGTACGGCATTAAAAGGAAGTATAAATGGCACATTCTCCTCTGTATCTTCTTTTTCTATTATCTCGTCATTATTATCTCTATTGCCATTATTATCATTATCAAATAATTCATTTATAGAAGTATCCTCTATGTCTTCTTCATCTTTATACTCTTCCTTTTCTCTTACATCATCAACATCATTATTATTATTATCATCCTCTTCATTTCCTAATATAGTATAATTATAAAGCAAAATATCAATACTTGCAAATAGTATAATACTTAATAAAAATGAAAGATATATTTCTTTTTTAATCAATTTAAGGTGAAACACATATAATTTTTTTATTATATTAGACTTAAGTAACTGGTTTATAGATCATCACTATCTATATATATTATTGAATAAAATTAGCTAATATTTTTGTAGTACTTTAAAAGATTTACTGATTAGCTTTATACTAAATCTTATTGCGAAAAAAGATTGGTTTGTAAATAATAATCATATATGTATCAAAAGAAAAGTTGTTATATGTATATCTACGATTGCTGTTTGTCAATAACATATGCCATTTCTTTCAATCCTTGTTCCGTAACACTGTATTTACCATTTTCGTCTTGTGATAACCATCTTATATTTTTTAGAAAATCAATTACCGACATTACAAAATTCTCATCCTGATCATATTTCCTTGCAATATCAATTATGTTAGAATGATGATTACTAGTTAACTGTTTAAGGGTATGTATAGCTAGAGATAAACCTCTTAACCTATCATGATCCTGGACATTATAGGGAAATGTTATCATATTTATCCATCCTCAAGTTATAATGTGATCGGTAAATGGATATTTCATATCTACATGTTGATAGTACGTTGGATTCAACCTAAATAAACCTCTACATCTATGTAAGATTTAACCACAGAAATATTTGAAACCATGTTGTTAAATTAAATAATATTTGTAACTGAAAAGTTTTTGGTAAATCTTTTCTATAGATCAATAGGAATATGAAAAAATGTAGTAGTTCAGCAGGATTTAGACAATCGAATATTAAATTTTCCGAATTCTAATGTTTTATTTTGTTATTCTAAAGGAGTTTCATACGTGCTAAAGAATGGAGTCAAAGACTAATATTGTAATATCCATATTAAGACGTAAAAAGGATATTGGATAGGATTGGATTGGGAAAAGCTCCGTCTCTAAAATACCAATCGATAACTCGTTATTTTAAATATTTATTTATTGTTTTTTGTACTATCTATTGCATATAAATAAATAAGATTACAATGACTAATCTGTGTATTATATATCTTCTATATTGTACTAATATCCCACTATAGACAAATAAACTATCTATTATAAGTACTTATTAATTAGAATTCATTATATTTTATTAACCTCTATCTGTCAGCTCCGGAGAAATAACACTTTATACCAGCACCATTTAATTTCTCCGGAACAATATAAAATTACTACTTGATTGTATGACTATAGATCAATTCTTTATAAATTAGTTTTTTCTTCTGGTAGCCACATTATGATACAGTACAATATTAAAAAATAAATTAACTAATGAATACAGAGACTATTATTATAAAAGTTTTGTATAATTATTAATATTATTATTTTGTAAATTGAAAAGCGAATGTAGTTGGTTCTTTATTATTAATGTCGTGAAGGAATTGCATTCTTAATAATTTCCCATACGTAACAATATCTCTAGACATATTTTCCATGCGTACCTGTAGTTGAGGATTATTAATATTATAATGTTCATCAAAATCATTTTCAGAATGTATAGAGAGTCCATAAGGTAGACTCCATCCATAGCATTGACGTATAGCAGTTCTCATATGATCCATAACAGTCAATCCTTTTTCGTGAGAAGATACAATATATCCAAATATTTTTCCAGATAATTCGTACCAATAATAATCTAAAAAATTTTTCATTCCTCCAGACATTGATCCATGATAATCAGGTGTAGCTAAAATAAATGCATCCGAATTTATCATCTGATTATTTAATTTTATAACATCATCAGAAGTTTCTCTTGGTTTATTAGGATTAAAAACAGGTAAATTAATTTCACGTAATTCTATTAATTTTGTATCTGCTCCATATCTTTGTGATTTCTCTAAAACCATTCTTAATATTCTGTTACTTGAAGAATTTTTTCTTAAACTCGATCCTATACCTAAAAGCTTAAACCCAGTAATTTTTTTATTAATTAAATTTATCAATGATTCATCTTTTATTTCCATTTTTTACCTTTTCTATTGTCTTAAATTTATTCGTTGTATCTTTACTACTACTAATATTAAATATTGTATATTATTATCACGACTCTAGTGTATATATAATACCAATTAGTAAACTATATAGATCTATGATAAAACTATATGATACTTAAAAAAATATGAAATGCCATAAAGATTAGAGGCGTAACATTCAATACGAATTTGACCAAATACAATGATAGTCATTCTCTTATTCCATTACAAAAGTTATCTAAATTTGAGCCTATCTTCAAATGGATCATAATTGGAGCAGCAGCATATACTCTCTTTATGTTAGTTTTAATACTTTTTGCAATTGGAGATGGATCAAAAGAAATCTTTACAGAAGAAGGATTTACCTTTTTAACTAGTACAGATTGGAATGCAGTACCAGGTAGAGAATCATTTGGAGCTTTGCCATATATCATAGGTACTTTGATTTCTTCAGGTATAGCCATGGCAATTGGTGTTCCTATTAGTTTAGGTATAGCAATATTTTTATCTGAAATAGCCGGCTCAAAATTAAAAACTTCTTTATCCTTCATTATCGAACTTTTAGCAGCAGTTCCCAGTATAATATATGGTTTCTGGGCATTATTTGTATTTAGATTTTGGATAATAGATTTTGTAGAAAAGCCTCTATACAATCTATTTGGTGGATCTTTGCCATTTTTTGCTAAAACACCATTTGGTCTAGATGTATTTACAGCTGGTATAGTACTTGCTATAATGATAATTCCTATAATTTCTTCTATTATTAGAGAATTATTACTTGTTGTACCTAATTCTCAAAGAGAAGCTGCATATAGTTTAGGTGCAACCAGATGGGAGGCTATTAAAATTGCTGTATTACCTTATGCTAAATCTGGAATTTTAGGCGCTACTATAATTGGACTAGGAAGAGCAATAGGTGAAACAATGTTAGTTACTTTGATAATAGGCAATGCAATTGGATTAAATGCTATTCCAACTTCTCTTTTCTCACAAAGTCAAACTTTATCAAGTTTAATAGCAAATGAATTTAATGAAGCTGCCTCAGACTTACATCTATCAGCACTTATTGGTCTTGGAGCTGTTCTCCTTTTGCTTACAATGGTAATAAATATTATAGCTCAATTTTTGGTCTTCAAAATGGTAAAAACTTCTAATCCCGGAGGAAGAACATAATATATGTCATCTAAAACTGATGAAATGGCTAATCGAGATACCAATAGACGAAAGAATATTCAAGAAATGATGTCAAAAACATCTAATAGAAAAATATATGTAAACAAGTTAGTAACAATTCTAACTATATGTTGTGTTATTTTTGCAATTATTCCTCTTGGTAGTATTCTTTTTGAGGTTTTTAAAAATGGTTATTCTGCTATTGATTTCGAATTTCTTACTCAAAAACCTGGTTCAATTGGGTCTAATAAAGGAGGCATAGGTCCAGCTATCCAAGGAACTTTAATCGTAGTGGGTTTAGGATCTCTTATTGCAGTACCTGTAGGTGTTTTGGCTGGAATTTATCTATCTGAATATGCAAAAAGTAATAGTAAATTTGCATTTGCTGTACGATTCTTTAATGATGTAATGACTGGATTACCTTCCATTATAGTCGGTATTGTAAGTTATGTATTAATAGTTCTTACTATTGGTTCTTTCTCTGTTATAGCAGGAGCTTTTTCATTATCTTTAATAATGATACCACTTGTTACTCGAATAACTGACGAAACCCTTAAAATTGTACCAAATTCTATTAGAGAAGGAGCTCACTCGCTTGGAATTCCTAAATGGAAAATCACTTTATTTATAGTGATAAAGACTGCAATTAGTGGAGTCCTAACCGGAATAGTATTATCAATAGCAAGAATTGCAGGAGAAACTGCTCCGTTAATCATGACTATTCTAGGAACTAGTTTATTTTTTTCATCATTTACTGGACCTGTAGATGCTCTCCCACTCCGAATATGGAGATTAGCGTCTCAACCATATGAATCTGCTCATGCTAATGGATGGGGCGCTGCTTTGATCTTGATTCTTATTATTCTAGGATTGAATATTAGTTTAAGATTAATATCACAAAGAAAGGGTATGGGCTCTTCAAGACATATATAAGCATTTATTAATGAATCAATATAGATCTATATAGAAATAAGATATCTATAGTATAACTAATCATAAACTATACATGTATTATCATTTCTAGATATCTATTGGCAACGTATATGGATGGCAGCGAAGTAAGGAAAATACAATTTACTGGTAAATCCACGTATGTATTATCATTACCTAAAAAGTGGGTAAGTGAATTACATCTTAAGCCAGGGGACCCTGTAACCATTATTCGTGAATCGGATAATACTTTATCTATTATATCTGATATTACCAGATCTTCAATTGAAGCCGTTGATGAAGCAACAGTACAAGTATTAAGAGATGAAAATGCTAATTCTCTTAAACGAAAGATAGTTTCAATGTATCTTGCTGGATACAATATAATAAATCTTAAATCTAAATTAGGAAGAATTAACCCTATTCAGCGTGAAGCTGCACGAGATGTTGTTCGTAGAAACCTGGTAGGTACAGAAATAATTGCTGATTCATCTGATTTAATAACAATTCAAGTTTTGATTACACTTCCAGAACTTTCCGTAAATACAGCAGTCAGAAGGATGTTTCTTCTTGCTACTTCAATGCATAGAGACGCATTGACATCATTAACTGAATTAAATGCTGAACTAGCTGATGCTGTTATTAAATCGGATGATGAAGTTGATCGATTCAGTCTTTATATCTTGAGAAATCTTGTCATTGCAACAAAAAATGAAAGAATATTAAACGATGTTGGATTAAAAAAAACTTCTGATTGTTTAAGTTATAGGCTAGCAGTAAAAAGTATTGAAAGAATCGCAGACCATGCTTCTAAATTTGCAGAAAAAAGTTTGTCAATTAAGGAAAAAATTCCACTTGATATTCTTGATAATATTAAAAAAATGAGTGATTTGTCTTTGCAAGATCTTAGTGATTCAGTTGAAGCATTTTTACGAAGGGATTATTTCATGGCAGATAAGATAGTAGATAGAAAAGAAAATGTACAACTTCTTGAAAATACTATTGTATCTTTATTAGATGAGACTGATCATGGAGAATTTAATCAATATAAAATTTTCATAAAACTTATACTTGAAGATCTAAGACGTACTGCAGAACATGCTAGTGATATAGCAGAAGAAGCCTTAAATCAAACAATAGGTGAAGTAATAAGTATAGAAAAAAGACCTATGCATTATAGAACATAATTTAAAGAAATTTTTATATTATAATAAAATAACAATTAAAGATTCTGTTCCATTCAAGATATACATTGATTATATGAAGATTATGATGCATTAGAGAAAAATGATCTGGTTTGTTATTTTATTTCTTATATCGATTATACGTTCTAATTTGATTGACATAAATATAGCAATAACAGTACTTAAAAATTAGTTATGTAATAATTATAAGATCATAGAAACTATTTTAAAATTATATGTATAAGAATTTTAAAATTAAATAATTAATACTCATTATACAACCATAAATAATATCATTACGGCTGAACACCTATAGTGAATTCAAATTTTTATTTTCTGGGACTAGATTGTCCTGTTACTATATAATAAACTGAGTCACCAATATAGCATGCATGATCTGCTATTCGTTCTAAATATCGCAATATCATTAATGCAGATATTGCACATCTTGGATCTTTAAGAAGATGATCATTAGAGTCTGTTTTTAATGTAATTAAATCTCTTAGATAATTTCTATATAGTGCATCTATAGAGTTATCCATATTATATAGTTTTGAAACAGTTTCTTTTTCTTTAGTTTGCAATGAATTTATACTTAGTCTTATCATTTCAGATGCTACATTTGCAGCCTCCATTACACGAGATTTATCACATGTATGAATCGAGCCAATTGTTTCTAATACTTCTACAATATCATAAGCATATCTCCCAAATCTAGAAAAGCCATAAGCAATTTCCATACATGATCTAATAAATCTTAAATCTGTTGCAACAGGTTGATATCGCATAATTAGTTCTGTTGCTAGGTCATCTACTTTTGATTGAGATACCTTAAGTTTCTCTGACCATTCAAATATTTGTGTTTTTTTAACAGTGCCTTTTTCATAAGATTCAATAGCACTAAGAACACACATTTTAGAAAGTTCTGCCATATTCATTATTATTTCTGTTATACGTTCTAATCCTTGGTCGATTAACCTTGCCAATGTACAATATATTATCATGATAGAGATATAAACTACGAATACAATATGTATGTGATGTAGTTTCGTCTTAGAACGATATTGCTACAAATTTAATAGATATATGTATCTATAAACAAATTTTTATTTTGACGACAATATAGTGATCACAGAAAATGTATGTCTTTATTAATCTGAGTTTATGATATTTAAAGAAATTGAAATTTATGTCAGAAATTTATACTTTATCTATAATTACAAATAAATAAAAAATTTCTTGAAAATCCCTTTTAATTTAAAAGATAAAAAGGATTATTTTAGTACTGGGCTTCCTTTATATGTAAATGATTTTAATGTTTCTTGGTTTAATTTAACTACCTCATCAGGTAAAGGAACATACCCCAAGTCTGGTGCAAAAGTCTGTCCATCTGTAATTGCCCAAGATACAAAGTCTACCATATCTTTAGCTTTTGTTTCATCTATAGAAGGATTTGAACTTAAATCCTTGTAAAGTAGTAGATATGAAAAACTAGATATTGGGTAAGAATCCTTTCCCGGGGCATTTACTACCGAAATATCCTTCCATGATGCATCCCCCTTTGGAAGAGCAGGTGCAAAAGAAGATACTGCAGCGGCAGATGATTCAAGAGATGGCTTTATAAAGTTACTTTCTTTATTTTGAATATTAGCATATTTTGTATCTGTAGTTAGAGCGTATGCTAATTCAATATATCCAATTGAATTAGGAGTACTCTTTATAGAACCACTCACTCCTTCATTTCCCGGCGCACCTATGCCAGTAGGCCATTGAATTGATTTTCCTTTGCCAATATTTGTTTCCCATTGAGAGCTAACATTTGCTAAATAATCTGTAAAAACAAATGTAGTTCCAGACCCATCCGATCTATGTACAGTTATAATGTTCTCTGAAGGTAATTGTAATTCTGGATTAATTTCTTTTATTTTGGGATCATCCCATTTAGTTATTTTTCCCATGAATATATCAGCAATAATGGGACCAGTTAGCTTTAATTCCGCATCTCCTATTTGTGGTAAATTATATGCAACTACTACAGAACCAATAGTTTCTGGAATATGTATTGCACCTTTAGCTTTTTGCTCCTCTTCTTCATTTAATGGTGCATCAGTAGCTCCAAAATCTACTGTTTTTTCAATAAATTGCTTTATTCCTCCACCACTACCGATAGATTGATAATTAATATTTACATCAGGCTTGATATTTTGATATTCAACTCTCCATGTATCTATTAAAGGAAATGGGAAAGTTGCTCCTGCACCATTAATGGTCGTTTGGGCAAAAGTTTGTTCTACTATTGATGGTATATTTGCTGTAAAGAATATGCCAGCTATAAACCACACCCATATTTTTTGATTATTTCTCATAGTTCAATTACATGCTACTTTAATTAATCCCTTGACATAATACTTGACATAGATCTATAGTTAACTACATAAAATATAATACATGATTTTAAAAAATACAATATTTTTATCTATTTTCCCATGGGAATACAACCCATTTATTATGATTCAAAATATCTCCAGTTATTATTTTGCTATTGTCTATAATTCTATATCTACTTATAAGACATGCATAATCATATTCAAAGCTGTTAAAAAATTTATTTACAATGCAAAAAGTTTTTCCCGTATCATAAATTTCATCTATCAATAAATATTTTTTATTTCTAGGGAAATTACTAGAAGCAAACATTTGATTCATTTTTACGGAAATAAAATCAATATCATTGATATCTAACTCCCTTGAAATTAATTTTGCAGGAATTATGCCGCCATTTTTTATACCAATAATTAGATCGTAGTTCTTGCTATTTTCTTTTATTTTTAAGGCAGTTTTTTTAACAAGGTTTTCAATATCATCCCAATCTAAATAATCCTTATTTAGATTTAAATTTGCGGTACTTTCTTTCAAACAATTAAAATATTAAAAAATTAATATTTAATTATTTTTTAATTATATGTATATTAACCATTTTTCACTATATTTGTGATTTCCTCTTATAGCTTTTTCAAATAATACCTTAATTCTTTTTGTCATTGTTCCAGTTTTTCCATTTCCTATAATTCTATTATCAATTTCACCGACTGATTTAATTTCTGCAGCTGTGCCAGTTAAAAAAATTTCATCTGCCAAATACAATTCATCTTTGGATATGTCACGAATTTCTGTAAGAATGTCATTTTCTTTTGCCAATTCTAATACTGTGTCTCGTGTTATTCCTTCAAGAGCCCCAGATGAAATTGGAGGAGTTATCAATTTATTATTTTTTATAACGAATATATTCTCTGCACTTGCTTCTACTACTTTTCCTGCAGTATTTAGCATTATAGCTTCATCAAATCCCGCTTTAATTGCTTCAATTCTAGATAATGCTGAATTAGCATAATTAGCAGTAGCTTTTGCATGAACTGGCATAGTTCTCCCATCTATTCTCATCCAGCCTGATACCATTAGTCTTATTCCTTGGTCATCATCATTTTCTTTTTTTATATATTCATCCCATTTCCAAACAGCTATTGAGACTGAAACTTTATTATTTAATGGATAAACTCCCATTTTTCCATGACCAAAATAAACTAAAGGTCTAATGTAACACTCATCTAGTCTATTTTTTTTGATAGTATTAATTATTGCAGTTTCTAATTCTTTCATTGAATATTCGATATCCATAAAATATATTTTTGCACTTTTAAATAACCTCTGTAAATGATCTTCTAAACGAAATATTGCTAATCCTTTTTGGGTTTTATAACATCTTATTCCTTCAAATACAGCAGTACCATAATGTAAAGAATGTGTTAAAATATGTATTTTAGCATTTTGGCTTTCATAAAAAAGACCATCAATCCAAATAGTGTTTTTCTCGTCCATTTATTTCTTCATCTTAATAATTTCGAATTAATTGTTATTTTTGTTATTAGTGATTTTTAAAGCGGTTTTGTTTCTTTGTAAATGTATTGCTCTTATAGCATTTGCAACATTGTTATCTATGTCATCTACTATTATAAGAATTCTGGATGTCTCTTCTTGTGCATCCAAATTCAATATATTTATATCATAATCACCGACAGTTCTACTTGCAGTAGAAACAATATTTGGCATTTTCCACATCATATCGCCAATTAACGTAACTACACCTTTTCCATAAGCAAATTCAACTTTTGGATAAAAAGCCTTAAAATGACGTTCATGACGTTTGACATAGTCTGCATCAAGAAATAACAGTCTTGTAATCTCTATATCATCAACTTTATATGGTGATAATTTTAAGAAATTATAATATTGTTTATCCTTTTCGAGTGATGCAATTAAATATGAAGCAGCGATACTTTCCATTCTAACAATTGCACAATTTCTTTTTCCTGTTACAATTTTAATTAATGAATTATCATTTCCTACACTAGCTGGAAAGTCTTCTTTTTTTCTATTAGTCAAGGATTTCTCAATTATTGTAATATCAGAAGAATTTCGTATTGAAGTAATTACTATAGGGATAGCCAGATTATTGTCGTCAATTTCTTTAATTGCAATAGGATCCAAAATCTTCATACCAAACATTCCGGCCAATCTTGCCTCATTATACGATAAATACCTTATAGACTCCAATCCTTCTTTTACTATTTTTGGATCTGCACTTAATACAACATTATCTTTTTCGAAATCTATTTGTGTCTTAAATTCATCGTATAGTATTATTGCAATATCTGCTGCAGTTCTATCAGATCCTCCTCTTTCATATGTTGTTTCAAGGCCATCAATTGTTTTTCCAATAAATCCTCCGATAGATATTACTTCGTTTTCTTCTAATAATTGGAGAAAGTGTTTTTTATGTTCTTTTGACTCATCTAGCATAAAATTAGCTGCTTCAAAATTGTCATCAGTAATAATTGGCCATTTATCAATATCCACATGATCAGATTTTAATCCATTACTTCTCATTATATAATCCATAAGATAGGACATAGTAATTTCTCCTCCATATGCAAGTATTCTTGATCTAGTAACATCAATGAACCTTTTATTTTCAGATACATGATTTAAAGAAATAGTAACATAATTATAAAATTTCTGAAGATGATATTCAAATTCTTCCAGATGTTTCTGGGAAATATGTTCTTTGGCTATATTTAAATATGTTTCATAAAAAATGCTTGAATCTACTTTTTGACCAGATGCATATTTTCTACCAATATTTATTGCAATATCTGTCATAGATTTTACTCTTCCTTCATGTTCCATTACAGGTGCAGAAAAGACAGCTACGATTTTTTTTCCTTCTTTTCTCATAGCCTTTATTCTTTTAATCACAGTAGGTATTTGATCACCATTCTGGCCAATAGTACTTCCTCCAAATTTTGCAACAATTACTTTAGTCATCTATTATACCTATCCTTAATGTAATTTCTGTTATATTATTAATGTATATAAGATTTAAAGAAAGCCTGATATAATCTCAGCTGCTGTTTTTGCTCCATTTTTTACCTTATTTTTTCCTATATTATAGTTTGAATTAAGTTTTTCTTCAATCAATTTATCTAATCTAAAAATATCTTTATATTCAAAGCCTAGTCTTTTGGCACCTTCTTCTTGCTCAAAATGATTTTTAAGTGGTATAAATATTCCTGGGATATTATATACTATAGATTCATCCATTGTAGATCTTCCAGCTAATGATATTAGTAGGTCAGAAGCATAAATATATTCATGTAAATTAGGTACATATCCTAATAATTGAAAGTCTGCAGATGGATTTATTTGTAGAGTTGGTCCAGATACAATAATAAGGTCTATATCTAATTTTGTCTTTAATCTTCTAAAAGATTCAATAGCTTTTTCTATTAGATATTTTCCAGCTTCAGTTCCACCAACGCTTACAACAATTGTTTTTTTAGTAAAATTAAATCTTTTACGTAATGTTTCTCTACTTTCAAGAATTTCTCTTACAATTGGTCCAACATATCTAAAATTTTCTGTATCACTTCCATAATCTGGTATTATTACACAATCGCATTGCTTAATGAGCTTGCATAATTTCTTATTCAATTTCTTTTCTATTATTGATGTTATACCTTTGGTGAAACTAGTGTTAACTATATCTGTAATTAAAATTCTTCTAATCTTTTTTTCTTGTGCTATTGAAATTGATGCGAAATCTTCATCACTGACTATAATTTCTTCAATATTCTCATCTATGATTTTTTTTGCAATTTCTTTACATTTTTTATAATATGACAAATACTGTACTAACCATATAAACGAATGATCTACTTTCCCAGATTCAACTTTAAATTTGGGTGGATTATATAGATTAAAGGCTTTCAATCCACAATTTGTAAAAAATGTATATGCAATAGAGCCAGTAACAAAATTCAATTTAATATCCTTTTTAAACTTTAAATTATTAATTATTGCTACGTCTCTTGTTGCATGACCGAGACCTATAGGACTTGTAAAAAAAAACATCTACCTATATACGTTTGTTTCCTTCTTTTTGTATTTTGCTGTAAAAATTAAGTTAATACATAGTTTTTAATTTTAATATTGTAGATATCTAATTGTTTGATAATCAAGTTTATAATATATAATTGTTATAAAATGGATAAAAATAAAAAGTTAGCTCTATAATGCCGTCCAGAATATAATTATATTGTGATTGGTTGGTAATAGTTCAATATCTTATATCATAGAGAATATCACGACAAAATATATATAATTGGTATATTGTATGATTAGTTTACAGCAAAATATAACTATATATTAGATACAAATGTTTACATAGACATTAAATAATAATTAAAGGACGATAAAATTTGCTAGAGTTGTAGAACTCAAAACACCTCTTTCTTATATTCAGTATACTATCAAAATATTTAATTCTTTTTCTTAATACCTTTTCATTTTGGCATGGTATAAATCTCTATACTGAATTTTCATTGGAAGAAGATTAAATATTTTTTAAATTAAAATTGTATTGTTGAATATAGTAATTATTTAAGGATTCCGAAAGCGCTATATTGTACGATAGTATTCAAACCAATCATTTATCATGTCTAATAAAAATAAAAAGAACATTAAAGATGATGATTATGATGCTAATAAAAAGAAAAAGAGCTATTTAGATGTAACAAGAAAAAAAAGGAGGAAAAGCATAAAAACAGTTGTTCTTCCTCTTATAGCTGTAATTGCTATTATTGCTGTAGTTTCAATATTTCTTTATGCTCCAAATCTTCCACCTGCTGGTGTTGGAGCTATAGGTTCTGCACATACACATGCTGCATTTTTAGTTAAAGTAAATGGTGAGAATATAGATTTTAGCCAACCACAGTATCAAGTAATATCTGATTATATTCATGTTGAGAATGGAGATGGTACTACTTTACATAGACATGCAACAAATGTTACTTTTGCTGAGTTTCTAAAAAGTGTCAAAATGGATATAGATGAAGAAAATAATTGTCTAGACTTTACTAATGGGACACAATATTGTAATAACAATGATAATCAACTAAGAACATTTATCAATGGAAGTCCAACTGATTCTATTTCAAATTATGTTATTAATGATAATGATCGTTTGTTGGTAATTTATGGAAACGAAACTGAAGAACAGCTTACTGAAGCGTTTGATGAATTAAATAAGATTCAAATTCAATTTACTTAGATTTCCTTTCTTTTTATTTATCCATTTATTTTTTTTAGTATTTGAGAGATTATATATGAATATCATTCTATACTTATCTATATTTAATTAGTTTTTATAGTATTTCCTACTAAATATACAAATATATCGTCCAATGTTATAGGTGAAATATTAAAGGATATATCATTTTTTATAGCTAGATCGGATAATTCTCCTATATGCGATTCAAAAGTGAATAATCTAATAATATCTGTACCTATTTCTACGACATTTCCATATTTTTTCAATTTATCAATATCTGTAATTTTTTTAGATATATCCATACGAATATTTTCGGGAATAATTTTTCGTAAATCATTGATATTTCCCTCTTTCACAATTTTACCATTATCTATTATAACTATTTTATCAGATAGTATTTCTGCTTCATCCATATAATGAGTTGTAAGTAATATAGTTTTACCTTCTTTTTTTAAATCTTGTATTAAAGTCCAAACTTGACGCCTTGAAACAGGATCAAGACCTATAGTAGGTTCATCTAGAAATAACAAGTCTGCATCAACAGCTGTAGCCATTGCTACCAAAATCTTTTGTTTCATTCCGCCAGACAAGTTCATTGCAGGTTTATCCTTTACTTTAAACAATTCCAATCTTTGTAATATTGTTTCGGTCTTTGTTTTTGCAATAGATTTATCTTCTCCTCTAATCTTAAGCCAATTATAAACATGATCCCAAGGAGTAAGTGCTCGTAATGGTCTTCCTTCTTGAGGAACAACAGATATGAATTTCCTTATATTTTCTGCTTGGGTTATTATATCATAACCTAACACTTTTAACGTTCCTGAGGTTGGTAGTAATTGAGTTGCACACATTCTTACAAACGTAGTTTTACCTGCACCATTTCTTCCTAATAATGTGAAAATTTGTCCTTGATCAATCTTTAATGATATATTATCTAAAGCTGGTAATCTAGCTCCTTTGTAAATTTTTGATAAATTATATGCTTCAATTGCTAGCAATTGTTTAGTATTTATTTACAATCAATATATTATTTATTAATGAATCCAAATAATCTAAATAATAGTACTTTGCCATAAACCTTATGGTGGAATTTACAGATATGAAAGGTCAAGAACTAGTAGATATTAAAGAAACAGAAGATAAAATTGAATTATTTTTTAAAAATAATAAATATATCATTCAGATCATCGATGGAAAATTCACAATAACACAATCAACTTAATTTTCATGAATTTTATCTTTTAGAATTATAATTCATAATAGTATTTTGTCAAATAAAACTAACATAAACCTTATTCTTAAAGATATTAATTCAGATAACGATCTATGAACAATTTCAATTTTGTCAATCATATCAATAAAAAATCTATTCTATTTGTTGTATTGGTATCTATGTCATTAACCTATTTTTTTTCCCACTCCATTTCCTTAAAAGAAGAAAATAATTTAATTAAAGACTCTTATGGAATTATACAAAAGTTTCCTATCGAAGTAGATTATGCTCATTTTATATCTTCTTTAAATCAAGATAATCAAGTAAAAGTGCTTTTAAAATCTCTCACTACAAATGATACTACTGGATCAAATAATAATAATAATAATCAATCCATGAATGCTGTAATGAAAGTATATTCTACGAACGGAACATTACTAAAAACAACTTCCTTTCCATCTGGTTTTAATTACAATGGTTCGGAATCTGTCAAACTTGCAACTAATATTGCAGATAAATCTATTGAAACAGTTACAGCAGTTATACAATTAACTAATTTAGAAAAAACACAGCCATTATCGGATCCAATAACTATCAAACTTGGTCTTGGACAGGTTACAGATAAATGAATTTCGTGAAAGTTATTTTTTAAAAGTATTCCAATAAGTTCATATTAATTATTTTATAATAATTCTTAGATCTTGGGAATTTACAAATACGCATTCTATAAAAGTCCAAATATTGGCATTTTTGTAAAATGTAATGATAATATTATAATACTTCCATTAGGGTTTGCTTCAACAAAAACTACTATCTTATCAAGATATTTGGAAGTTACAGATCACGTTTATGTTTCAATTGCTGACACACGATTATTAGGGCCAATGATGGTTATGAATAACAATGGAATACTAGTTTCTTATATTACTTCAGATGAAGAGATTGCTGTATTAAAAGAGAAAAGTCAATTAAATGTTGAACGCTTAAAAACTAAGTATACTGCAATAGGTAATTTAATAGCTACAAATGATCATGGAGCGATAGTTTCTCCATTATGTAATGATGTAAAATCACAAATACAAGATATTTTGGGAGTTTCTGTTATCTCCATGAGTATTTCAGATTTTATTCAAACAGGAGCAATGATAGTTGCAACAAATAAGGGAGCTGCAGCTTATCCTAACATATCAGATGATGAAGTTAAGACAATTTCTGATATATTGCATGTTAATGTAGAACCAGTAACAATTAATGGTGGAATTCCTTATTTATCATCGGGTATTATTGCTAATTCTAAATCAGCTGTAGTTGGAAACATGACTAGTGGCCCTGAATTAATAATGTTAAGTAGAGCCTTTAATGTTTAATTATATTTCATAATTTCTCAAATTTTTCGAGTAAAAAATATTTTTTTAATGAAAAATTTTATTACTTCGCTTTGAAATTCTTATAATGGAAAGCGGAAGTTGCCAAGCATGGTCAAAGGCGTGAGATCAGACTTTGTCTGACATGAAGCTCAGAAGTTTAGCGTTTGACTAAGATACCTCATCTCTTAGGGGTTCGTGGGTTCAAATCCCACCTTCCGCATTTCGTAATAATATAAAAATTTTTTTCTCTATAATTTACAATTCTAGAACTTGGAGCCTATATGTTATAATATAGAACAAAACATTACAAATAATAATAAGATTTATTAAAATTCTTATAAATATTATGCATGAATAAATATAACATGAAAAAGTTATACATAAATCTTTTAAATCATAACAGACAGAGATATATAGTTGTAAAATTAAAAAAGGAATCAGCGGGGTGGGGAAGCCAGATATATCATAGGCAAAGTTATCCCGGCGGGCTCATAACCCGCAGAGCGGTTTCTACCAAAGTAAATATTTTACATGGTAGCCGTAAGTTCAAATCAACCCCCCGCTATTTGTTTGGATTATTTGAATTTTTCAAACCATTTTGGATATAATTTAACATTTCCAGATTCAAAGAATTTTGGCTTTTCCTTTCCATATCTGTGGAGAGGTTTAGTTAAATGTCTATGTGCTTTCAATGTAGGAATGTATAATCCTTCTTTAATTAATCTTGTTTTTACTAATGATATTTTTTTACTGGTTTTATCGATTCTTTTGCATTTTTTACATTGGTATCCTTTATTTTTTCCTTCTGATTTCATTCTCTTTCTGCAATCTTTACAAATTGGGTTAACGGTATTATGAATTTGTACTAATTGATGGATAAAAATATATTCAATATTTAATACCTTTGGGTTTTTTGTTGTAGCTTTTCTAACACCAAATCCAATCTCTATTTGATCTCCTTTATGCAATTGTGAAGCAATTTTGGTTAGTCCTGTTGGTTCATATACTGCTGCCCAACAAGTATTTTTTGAATCGTCTTCAACTGTAAATAATACATGTCCTCCTTGAATAACTTGTGGGTTTGTTACTATTACACATCTAGCGTATCCTGCAGTAAAAGATTTTATCATAGACAAGTTCAATTCATTTTGTAAATGCATTCCAGTTCCTTGATTGGAACGATAAATCATATATCCATCTAGATCTTCTTTGATATTCAAAATTTTTAAACTATTATATAATACTTGAGGATCTTCTCCTCTAATTCCACAAAATACAGGATCGGGTCCATGTGGTAGTATAAGAATTCGTTTATTTATGTGATCATAGCTATTGAATGTAGATGGGAATGTTGTATCATGGAGATGAATAACCTTAATTGGATCAATTGTTCTACTAGTCCCACAACTTTTAATTTTTCTATATGTTAATATCTCAAATGTATGATCTGAATCTAATACACATCCAATGGCGGCCATAGCCCCTACTAATCCTTGACCATTTCCAAAACCAAAGTATTTTAAATTATATTTCTGTGCTATTTTTATTGCTTTTTGTTTACTCAGTATGTCAAACATTGCAAGTCTATTGAATTCCTTAATTTCAGCAGGAATCTCTTTGCTTTGCAAACAAACCAATCCTGGGTTAGCACCTTTACCAATTGCAGAATTCTTTTCTATCTCATTTTTAATAAAATCAAAAACATTTTCAACATCGTTATCTTTAGTCATCATAATTCTTAAACAAACAGCACCATTTCCACGAGTTTTCCAGGGAATATTTGGATTTAATCTTATTAATAGAGGATAATCTAAAAATTTTACATCTTTTTTGTTAAGACAAGAAACAAGTTTGAAGGCTAAATGAGTAGTACATCTTCCAAATCTCGAATCAGTATCATCGAAACCAATATGCAAAATATTATTTTCATTTGTATTTGTACTCATTAACATTTTTAATAGAATTAAATCATTAAATAAATTTAATTTCTACTTTGAAACATTAGAGGGAAAAATTATAATTATATTAATTATTATTATTATTATTATATAATTACTTTTTTATATTGAATATAAAAATAGAAAGATGTCATGCAATTTAAATTGTTGGGAGACCTTGATTTTACAAAACGCGATGGATTATTACCAGTAATAGTTCAAGATAAAATGACTAAAGATATTCTCATGCTTGCATATGTTAATAAAGATGCTCTTGAGAATACTATTAAAACTGGTAATGCATGGTTTTGGAGTACTTCTCATAAAAAATTATGGATGAAAGGTGAAGAGTCTGGTAATATTCAACCTGTAGAGGAAATCCTAGTTGATTGTGATGCTGATGCATTGGTATATGTTGTAAATTCTACTAAACCTGCTTGTCATACTGGAAATATATCTTGTTTTCATAATGTTCTAAAAAATAAAAATTTCTAAAAATAAATGTTATATTTGTAATATTTTTATATAACAAGTATATAAAATATTAATATTATACAATTTAGTTTTAGTATTGTATTTTTTTTATAATCTAAAATTATAGTATTACTAAATTTATGTTTAGAGAACCTTATTTACAATGTATTTTAACTGCATTATTATAAATGGGAATAATACAGTCTTTAATATGCAGAGAATGTAAAAAAGAATATAAACCTCAGTTTAGATATATTTGCGAAGAATGTTTTGGACCTCTTGATGTTAATTATATCTATCCTAACAATATAACAAAAGAACTATTTGAATCTAGAAAAGAAAAAACTTATTGGAGATATTTCGAGTTATTACCAATAAGAGATAAAAACAACATAGTTAGCATTAATTCAGGTTTTACTCCTTTACAAAAATCTACTAACCTTAGTAAAGACTTGCAATTAAAATCTTTACATATTAAAAATGATTCTGTTAATCCTACCTTTTCTTTCAAAGATCGACCTGCTGGGGTTGCTGTATCTAGGGCAAAAGAAATTAATCTACAAGCTGTAGGATGCGCTTCAACGGGAAATCTTGCATCTGCTACTGCTGCACATGCTGCTGTGGCTAGACTTCCGTGCTATATATTTGCACCTGCTGATATAGAACATGTAAAAATCTCTCAAGCATTATCTTATGGTGCAGAATTTGTTGCTGTGGATGGAACTTATGATGATGCTAATAGGGTAGCATCTGTAATTGGAGACTCAAAAGGAATAGGTATTGTGAATATTAATATGAGGCCATATTATGTTGAAGGATCTAAAACCCTTGCTTATGAGGTAGCAGAGCAACTCGATTGGCAAATACCTGATTATCTAGTAATTCCTGTTGGTAGTGGTGCAATGTTAAATGCAATTTGTAAAGGCTTTGAGGAATTACAGGAAATAGGATTGGTTAATGATGTTTCCAATTTAAAGATTATTGCTGCACAACCTCATGGATGTTCACCAATAGTGGATGCATTTAAATCCAATAGCAATGAGATATTTCCTGTAGAAAAACCTGATACTATTGCAAAAAGTCTTGCTATAGGAGATCCCGGAGATGGAATTTATGTTCTAAAAAGATTAAAACAATATCATGGTATTGCTGAATCAGCTACAAATCAAGAAATAATTGATGGGATACTTAAATTATCAAAAACTGAAGGAATTTTTACAGAACCCGCTGGAGGTGTATCTGTAGCTGTTCTTCAAAAGTTAGTTGAAGGTGGTAAAATAGATCGAGATGCGAATATAGTTTGTTATGTTACTGGTAACGGTCTCAAATCTACGGAAGCTATAGTAAAAATGCTTCCAAAACCATCTACCGTTAAACCAGATGTTCAAATGGTTTCTGCAATAATTAGATAATGATAAAAATAATATGAATAATATATGTGAAATAAAAAAAGTGAAGATATAAATGGCAAAAATTGAATTTGTAATTCCATCTGTTTTAAATAAGGGTTCTGGAGAAAAAAAAATATTATTAGATGCGCAAGATTTACAAGATGCCTTTAATAAAGCATCTGATAATTTAGGTGATGACTTTAAACGTAGAGTATTAGATCTTAATGGCAAACCTCGTGCTTTGATAAATATCTATATAAATGGAAAAAATATGCGCTTTAACAAAGAAGGAATGATAACATCACTTAAAGAGGGAGATTCAATTTATATACTTCCTGCAGTAGCGGGAGGCGCAAATGAGACAAAAATTGAACGTACAGAACTTACTAGTCAAGATCTACAACGTTATTCTAGACAAATAATGTTAGAAGAAATAGGATTTATTGGAATGGAAAAACTTAGAAATTCCAAAGTTTGCGTTGTTGGAGTGGGTGGAATTGGAAATCCAGTTGTAACCCAATTAAATGCTATGGGTATTGGAAAGATCCGTATTGTAGATAGAGATGTAATTGAAATATCTAATTTACATAGACAACATCTGTATACTGAACAAGATATTGGAAAAGTCAAAGTTGAAGCAGCAATAGAACATTTGAAAAGAAGGAATGCTGATGTGGAGATTGAAGCCCTCCCTATTTCAGTTACTCCCTATACTGCAGAAAATATAGTAAAAGGATTTGATGTTGTAATAGATGCACTGGATAGTATTGATGCAAGATATGCTTTAAATGATGCATGCATTAAGCAACATATTCCACTTATTTATGCAGGTGCTTTAGGTATGCTTGGTTCAGTATGTACAATCCTTCCATATGATTCTGCATGTCTTCGTTGTATATTTCCTGCATTGTCTGAGGATGATATGCCAACATGTAGTACAGAAGGAGTTCATCCTTCTATTTTGTATTTGGTGGGTGGTATTCAAGTATCTGAAGCAGTAAAAATATTATTGGGGCAAAAACCATCATTGGTAAATACTTTATTGTATATTGATCTAAACGAGCTTTCGTTTGAGCGTATTAAAATGTTTAGACATGATGAATGCTCCGCATGTGGAAAAGAAAAAATAATAATAAAAGAAATACAGCACCAAGAAAAAGAACAAGATCTTATTATTGAAGAATTGTGTGGGAGAGATAGAGGTAAAAGAACTTATACAGTGACACCAGTAGAAATAACTTCTACAGTTAATTTAAATAAAATAATACAAAATGCAGAATTGTTAGGATATAATCTAAAAACTAGAGGATCTTTGGGAATAACTGTAACCACTAATAATAGTAGTTCATCACAACAATTATCTGTGAGTTTTATGACGAGTGGTGCAGCAACTATAGTAGGAGCAAAAGATGAAAACGATGCTCTTTCAATATATAAAGAATTTCTAAATTCTAAAATTACAAATAAAAAATAGAGAGTAGTAATTTTTAATCCAAAAATTTCTTTAATTCAAAAATTAAGAAAAATGTTTTATTCTTATTAATAATAAATAGGTTTGATTTTAAAATACTACTCCAACTGCATCTTTTATTTCCTTTGATAGTTCTCTATAGCCGTTTTTATCTATTATGACTACGTTTATTCCATCTCCTGTGCCCGCATTTCTTCTAATTGCTGCAGCTATTGCTTGCAAAGCTACTTTATATGCTTCATTTACACTCATATTTTCTTTGAATTCTCCTTCTAAATAACCATAAGCTACAGGGGATCCACTACCTGTAGAAATAAACTTTTCTTCGGTTAATGATCCAAATAAATCAATATTATAAATTTGACCAGCTCCCTTTCCTTCATATCCTGCCATGATAATCTGAACATAATATGGAAAATATCTTTGATTAAACAAAATATTAGAACATAATCTAGCAGCAGATTGAACCGGCATAATTCTTTTATTAGATATTCTATATATATTGGCATTATATCGCATTGTATCTACAAGATTCTGAGCATCAGCTACACCGCCTGCAATAGTCATTCCTAAATGATTATCAACTTTTTGAATTTTCATTACTCGTCTATCAGCTATAAAAAAACCCGCACTCGCACGGGTATCAGCAGCCAATACAAGCCCGTCAGAACATGAAAGAGCACAAGTAGTTGTTCCTTTCTTAATCTGATTTGCTATTGACTCAGAATATCTATTATCTTGTACGTGCATCTTAATCAAAGATAGTCAATTCATTACTACATAAGTATTTTTTCATTCTTAGTATATTATATATAATATATTTTACTAAATACAATATATATTATAATGTCAAATACTCTCTTCGAAAAAATTTGGAATAATCATATAGTATATCCTAATTCTAAAAATATAAATGAGTCAATAAATCCAAATTCTTATTTACTATATATAGATCGGCATTTGATTCATGAAGTTACCTCACCGCAAGCATTTGATGGTCTAAGAACAAACAATAGAAAAGTTAGAAGACCTGATTTGACTTTTGCTACAATGGATCATAATGTTCCAACTACAAACAGAAATCTTCCAATAGTTGATCAAATATCTGCTATACAGATTAATACGCTAATAGAAAATTGTAAAGAATTTGGTATACGTTTATTTGATTTAAAAAGTCCTAATCAAGGTATTGTTCATATAATAGGCCCTGAGCTAGGAATAACTCTTCCAGGTACTACCATAGTTTGTGGGGATAGCCATACTTCTACTCATGGAGCTTTTGGAGCCTTTGCTTTCGGAATTGGTACTAGTGAAGTAGAGCATGTACTTGCAACTCAATGTCTATGGTTAACTAAACCAAAAACCATGGAAATAAATTTTATCGGTAAACCAAAAAATTTACTTGCAGTATCAGCTAAAGATATTATATTAGCACTCATTCGCAAAATGGGTATAGGTGGAGGTATTGGAGCAGTAGTTGAATACCGCGGTGAGATTATAAAGAAATTTTCAATGGAAAAAAGGATGACCATTTGTAACATGTCCATAGAGGCTGGTGCTAGAGGCGGATTAATTGCTCCTGATGATGTGACCTTTGAATATATACGTAATCGAGAGTATTCCCCTAAGGAAGAACAATTTGAAAAAATGGTTAGATATTGGAAAGAAAATTTGAAAACTGATAATAGTGCTATTTTTGATAAAAAAGTAGAAGTAAATATATCAGATCTTTCTCCACAAGTGAGTTGGGGAACAAATCCTTCAATGGTTGTTGATGTAACAGGTATAATTCCATATCCAGATGAATATGCTATGGGTAATGAAGATGAAAAAAAAGCGGCAACTCGAGCGCTTGAATATATGGATTTAAAATCAGGTACTCCAGTTACTGATGTCTGCATTGATCGAGTGTTTATAGGTTCGTGTACAAATGCTAGATTAGAAGATCTACTTGAAGCATCTGTTATTGTCAAAGGAAGAAAAGTTTCACCAAAAGTTCAAGCTATGGTTGTACCAGGATCTCAATCAGTCAAGTTACAAGCAGAAAAATTAGGATTAGATAAAATCTTTATAGAAAGTGGATTCGAATGGAGAGACTCTGGATGCAGCATGTGTTTAGGAATGAATCCCGATATTCTTGCCCCCGGTGAAAGATGTGCTAGTACATCAAATCGAAACTTTGAAGGAAGACAAGGAGTTGGAGGTAGAACTCACTTGGTAAGTCCAGTTATGGCTGCAGCGGCCGCGATAAAAGGACATTTTGTAGATGTTAGAGAATGGATATAAATATTCTAATACCATCTAAATCTAATTATCATGGAACCATTTCAAAATTTTGAAAGTAAAGCAATACCTTTTCCATATGTTAATGTCGATACAGATCAGATAATCCCCAAACAATTTCTTAAATTAACACAAAAAAAAGGATTTGGAAAATACTTATTTTATGATTGGCGTTACAATAAGAATGGTGAACCTAAAAAGGACTTTGTATTAAACAATCCTGAATATTCTGGATATAGTATTCTTCTTACATTAGATAATTTTGGAAGTGGAAGCTCCAGAGAACATGCAGTATGGGCAATAATGGATTATGGTTTTAGAGCTATTATATCTCCATCATTTGCTGATATTTTCTATAGTAACTGTATAAAGAATGGTATATTACCAATAATATTGTCAAAAAATGAAATAGAATACCTTTTTGATAATCCTAATTGTATTATTAAAGTAGATTTAAATAAACAACAGATAGAGCTAAAACCAAATTCAAAACAATTAAAATTTCAAATAGATGAATCTAAGAAAAAGATGTTATTAGAAGGTTTAGATGAAATTGGAATGACATTGCAATTAGAAGATGATATTTCAGATTATGAAAATAAGTCAGAATTTAATATGAGAATATTAAATACAGTAAAAAATTATTAATTTAAAAGTCTCATTGCATCTCTATTTCACATATGCTATTTTCTTTGTAATCTATTATCTTGATGTTTGAATTGAAAATGTTTTTAATATTTTTTTGACTATAAAAATAAGAAATAATTTGTTTCATAAATTCATTTGCTATGATCTTTATATTTTTATCCTGATTGACTTTTAAAAAAAACTTCATTGCATCAATAAAAGTCGGATAGTTTAATGCAAAGATTGGAGAATCATTTTCTACAGATATGATATTTTGAGATGCTGGAAATATATCAGATATCTCGGCAGGAATAATACCTAAATATGGATTATACGAAAAAATTTCTACATCAGAGAAGCTTTCTTTAATTTTGACAAAATTTTTAGAAGTATAAAATGGATGAACTTTTGTTTCAGGGTGTAAAATTATCAGTTTATTTTTGTTGTTAATAATATATTTTTTTACCATTTTTCTAAATCTTTTTGCTTCTGGTCTATATTGATCATAGGGTTCATTAAAATAAATGGCTTTGTCTTTATAAATCGGTGTACCATCTTCTAGATATTCAAAGTTTTTAAATAATCTAACAGCCTCCATTAATTTTGGATGATTATGAGCTTTGCTCATTAAATATTCCCACAACCTTCCATCCAATATTGATTGTTTTACCGAATTTACTTCTTTTTTTAAGACATATAAGTTATGTATAGATAAATGAATAATTCGATCACTTTCAGTAGTTTCTAATAATTCAGCTGGGGTAAAAGAATTGCAAATTGGGCAAGAGCAAGGAAAATATGTAATTTCTTCTAATCTCGCAGTTCCATTTGAATGCATATATCTGTTATCTTTAGCATATAGAATATATGATGCAGAATCAAACATATCGCATCCTAATGCAACCGCTAATGGAATAGTTAATGGATGTCCTGCACCAAAAAGATGGATGGGCTTAGATGGAATTGTTTTTTTTAAAGTATAAATTATTTCAGAAAGTTTGGCAAATTCATAAGCTTCCATTAATTCGACGGGGCTTCCTAACGCCATTAATTTAAAATTCATATCATCAAAGAGTTTTGCAGACCTTTCTACTAAATCTAAGTGTTCTGCACCTTGAACAGGACCAGCCCATATGGTTTTTATTTCTTCATCTTTATTGCCTCTATTATTTTTAATTACTTCAACAGTTTCCTTAACATTACTAATTGTTTGATTAACATATCCAATTGCTTTATTGTATTCAAGTCCGTATCCTGTTGGTTTATCTAAAGGAACTGCTATGTCAGATTTTATTTCTATTTCAAATTTTGCAATTTCAGTAGGTCCTACATCTATATTTCCATATTCTAGCACCTGATAACCTCCAGAATCCGTCATTACAATACCATCAAAATCAATTATACTATGAATTCCTTTTTTCCGAGCATCATCGCCATAATGTTTCAATGTAATATATGCATTTGTAATAACTGCTCTAAATCCTATTTTTTTGAGCAGATTTATATCTATTATTTGTTTTACAGGATGAACAACTGGAATAAATGCTGGGGTGTCTATAATTCCATGGGCTGTATTTAATTTTCCTATTCGTCCGCCTAGGTCACTATATTTGACCTCGAACGACAAAGTTATTTCTTAGTCTCCCTTACAAATTCATCATAAATTGCTTTTATTCTATCGGCTGCAAGTCCTGTTCCTTCTTCGATTCCATTTTGTGTAACTTTAATTTTATCCATAACTATAATTGCTCCAACATCTTCTCTAACTTTTACTAGACCTGGAAAAACCCTTGAAAATCTTTCTGCAAGTGCTTTTAAATCAAATGGTTTTTCCATTAATCTAATTTCCTTTACAAATGACCCATTTATGATTATCTTTATTATTCCACTTGTCTCTAAATCTTTTAATATCACATCTAATTTTTCATTTATTCCAATTAATGTTCCACCATATGTTTTTTTATCTGATGTTTCTATGGATACTTTTTTTCCTAAGAATTGAATTGATTCCTCTCCAAATTTTCTAAATGCTACAGACAAACTAATTCGATTGTGGTTATAATAGCAGCTATATATAATTTCAATATCTTTTTTTATTTATTATAATGATTTTTTATTTTTATATTATTTAGGTATTATGCAAAAACTTTTTAGCATCTCCAGTTCTATATATTAAATCTAGCCAATCTACTAATCCTATTTGTCTCTTTAATTTGTAATCATAATGATGAATAATTTTCTTCACTGATTCTTCAGGATCATCATAAGTCGTGTCTATTTCAGAGATTTTCTTTTTACCGAATACCTTTAAACTATCATAAAAACATATTCCTAGAATTTCAGAGAGTATATTTTCATGTATCTTTTTGTTAGAATATTGTCTTTTGTTGTAGGTTTCTATCAAAGAATATGGAGATCTTCTTAGTATGGCTATAAAATCTAATTCATTCCTTTTTACTACGTATGGTAAAAGATGACCAACTATTATTACATTATCATCATTAATTAACTCTTTTAATAAAAATGATCTACTTTTTTTTAAATCAGCTTCAAATGTTTCAATACTGAAAGTTTGATTTGATATAATTAATTTATTTATATCTATTATTTTACTATTTTTTATTTTTTTCGATAGTAAATTGGTTACGGTATGTTTACCAACACCAGGATTCCCAGTAATTCCTATTCTTGCCATTTAATATATAATAAACAAAAACAACTTTCTAAATTCTGATGTTAATAGAATAACAAAAATAAAAAAGTTCTACAATAAAAATATAAAAAATGAGTTGAAATTTTCTATTTTATTGTATTGTATTGTATTGTATTGTGGTTCTTAACCTTCTTCCCAGCCCTTGTCAAAGACACCGTTTTTGTGTAATGGGACTGGTTGTCCTGGGGTATATTCCATTGGTCTCATCCAGAATATTGCATGTGTTGGACAAACTCCTACGCAGGCACCATCAGAGATGCATCTTTCTGGATAAAATACAAATGCTTTACCTCTTTTCCAGCCTTCTACCGGTTTTACTCTGAGAACGTCTGGACCAAGAGCAGTACAAATTTCTACACAAAGTGCACATCCAATACATCTTTGTTCATCAACATCTGGAAGTATTGCAATTGTCATTCAATATATCACTAAAGGTCCGATGTTGGTGAAACTATTTAAACCCTATGTCAATATCAAAACAGTGTTATAATATATTTATTAAGTTAAAGATAAAAAGAATAATTATGAAGATAAAAATTTGAAATAATAAAAAAAGCTAAAAGTATAATTATGTTATTTCTTGGGTGCCGCTGCTCTCAATACATCTACTTGGCCGCTATGAAGCCAATCTTTTAGTTCTTCATGTGATGGCTTTGCATCATGTTTTCCTGCCAAGTGCAAATGAAGAAGAACATAATTAATTTGGTTCAATAATGGTTTGTTATTTTCGTCTCCTCTACGTGCTTTTTCTTTTAAATCTGCTGGAACTGTATTCCACCAGTCACTAAAACTTCTAACCATAGTAACAGTTAATAGGATAGATTAATAAGCCTTTTGGGATTTTTTAACAGCGTTATAAATTAATTTGTAACTCTACAAATTAATCTTTAACTATCATTTACATCAATAGCTCAAAATGTGATTATAATATATTCTTATTATTATTTTAATAATTCATGTCGTTTTCATTTGATGAGATGCTTAAAGCATATGAATTTTACAAACAATATAAATCACAAAATCCTCCTATGCACCATGAACGATTTATATTTCCATTATTTTCTGGAACCTATTTTTGTTATAGAAAAATTGATGTTCTACGTATAATATCAATTGCTAAAGTTCTCTCTAATAATGCTACATATATCGATGTTGGCTGCGGTAATGGTGATTTTTTAAAAAGAATACGAAAATGTCTACCACAGTCTATAGGTATAGAACAAAATCTACTACCTTTTTATCTATTAAAAAAAACAAAACCTGACTATATATATTCAATTCCGATTGAAATGTTCAAACCTGAAAGCGCATTTGATTTAGCCTTTGTTGGATGGATGCAACCAGGTGTAGATTTTCGTAAATATGTTGCTAAATTGACAAATTGTATAATAACTACATTTGACTCTGGAGGTCAATGTGGTATAAACGGCGGTTGTGAATATGAAGAATTTGGTTTCAATAAAATTGCTTCTTGGAGAACTCCATCATGGATCGATGTAAATAGTGAACTTATGAACAATTACTATACAAATTTATTAATAGATAAAGTGACTTTAAGACAGCATTTATCAAGATTAAGAACAGCTAATAATTTTTGGTATGTCTATTCTAATAGGAGTATTGCTAAAGAGATCACTACTGCTTTAAAATCACATATTCAAAAAGAAGAAGAAGATGATTTATCTTCAAGAGAAAGATTTGGTTTTGAATCTATTTTAGACGAATGTGGTTTTGGATACCATGAGAATTTGTCATCTTTAATTTCTACTGAAAAGCATTTATGGAAAGTACAGTTTCATTAAGTATAGTTAAATATTTCAAAATACTAACACAATCTAAATAATTTGAGATGTAGCAGTATTAATAATCAACAAGAATTTAATCCTTCAAATCTATCAAAAATTGCTTATAGTAATTTTATTAATGCTATAAAGACCCAGAAACCAGAGAAAATACCGTTGCAACTTTTTAAAATTTATCGACTATTAGAAAGATACAATATTTCTGACCTTTTACAAAGAATTTTAAAGATGATAGTTTCAAAATTGTAGATATCTTTGTAATTAAGGATTGAACCCACAAATATCAAGGAAAAAACTTGCAGACGGTTGGTCATAGGCCGGAGCACTATCAACCAATTCCATTCACCATCTTCATATAATAATAGTTCAGACTATGACTAAATACAACAAGAAATAATTAATAGATATAGATAGAAAAAAAGAGGATTAAAAAAGAATAATAAAATTTAATTATAATATAACAAAAAAATTAACAATATAATAAAATTGCTAAATATGTAGATTCTCTCTCAAAATTTCAAATGTAATATTAAATTCTTTTATTACTATATTATTAGAATCTTATAAAAGCATTGTTATCGGTATTAATCATAAGTTATCGAACCTATTACTAAAAATATATTACCTATTAATAACATCAAAAAATCTTGATTATTAAGAAGAATAACAATTACAATTATAATGGCATATGATGATGATATAAAAATTGAAACAGATGAAGATGTAGGAATAGATGATAAAATAAAAGCAGGAGCAAAAGCACTAGGTAAAAAGTGGAGAAATCTTGATAACGAGTAAATTCAGAATACAATGCAGAAAAAACTAAAGAAAGAGTAGTTGATTGAAAAAAAGGTGAATCCAATGAATAACAATTTAATATACAATAAAACACTTTTGATAATGGTAGCAATAGCAACAGCAATGTTTTTTGGTTGCAACAATGTTTTCAACGTCAACTTTCACTATTGTTCAATATTTACACAATCAGAATAAGAAGGAGATTGAGTAAATCTAGCCATACAGAATGCGATCAATCACCTAATCAGACTGGTGAAGCAATTCAAGGAAATACCAGTGATATTGGTTCTAAGATAATCAAAGAAACAAAGATGTAGTTGAAAATTGATAAAAAATACAGATTTAGCAAAGTAATTCAACTTTTTTTATAATTTTATTAGTTCATTTTTATTATTGTTATTTGAGATTTTCCACATATCCTCTATTTCGTATTAAATTTATTATTTCAAGGTAATTTTTTATATACAACTTTTTAACATCAATTAAATCAAGAGAATCAATTTAAATAATTGTTTTATGCATAAATTTAATTATTAATTTGATTAAAAATTGGGATGAAGAAGAAGCAGCCAAAGATGCAAAAACTTATCAAACTAAAGAAGGTGGTTTAAGAGCACTAGATCATATCATAAAAAAATATATGGGAACTAGAGAAGATAAGAAAATTAATCCATCAAAACAAACTGCCGATGAAGTTTTAGATTTATTCACAAATACCTTATTATTTGATAAGGAATTCCATCAGTTTGCATTAGATAATTATAGAGTTTTAATCGAATATGATAAGAAAGAGAATGTATTAGATATTGTTAAAATGAAAGATTATGATGATTGAATCTATACAACATAAAAACAAACAATATTCAAATTCGAACAAGAATGAAAAATATAGTGAATACTTGATAAATAAGATTTCAAAGATATAATTTACAATTTAATGCGAAAAAAAAGGTCAAATATCGTAAGTTGATATATATATATACAAAATGATTAAACAAGTCATAGTCTGGACATTCTTATAATCAATCAATCAATCGCATAGGTTTATCTCAGACTGACAATTATTAAGATTAATAGTTTTATGCTTATTCTTATTGTAGCAGAATCAATTGTTATTGTATGTCTCATTTTACCAATGTATGATAAGCAATTCGCTCATTATTGGCTTTTTGAATAACTTTTATCTCAAATTTTTATATATTATAGCTCGTTTTCATAATTAATTGTAGTATTTCAATGTCATCTACAATTGATTGGGCTATGACAATTAAATTATCTTCATTTATTAAATATTTTAGGAATCCCTATTTCTGTACCTTAACCAATAAATCAAATTCTGCATCTGCCATATCTCTTATATTTGTCATAATTATTAATTCATAGATGCTATGACAGTTTTCACTATTAAATTATATCAGATAATTAATGTTATAACCATAAAATCATTTACTTTGTTCCAAAATAAATTGCGATGTTAACTTTGTTTGTTACTTATTTTTGTTCCATAAAGGTGACTATGGCATTTATTATTACCTATAAAGCAATTTTCATTATTTAACTGATAATGAAATTACATTCATTAATGACGACTTTTTTATCCTACTATTGGTTTTGTTATGGCTCCTTCAGAAGCGGAATTTACTAAAGATGCATATTTTGCCAATACACCAGTTTTATAATGTGGTTTTATCGACTTCCGCTTTTTTTCCCTTCTTTTAAATTCAGCTTTAGATATCAATAGGTCAATAATTCCTTTCTTGATGTCTATACTAATGAGGTCGCCGTCTTCTACCAAACTAATAGGGCCTCCAACCATTGCCTCGGGAGATACATGTCCTATCATGAATCCTCTTGTTGCACCTGAGAATCTTCCATCAGTTACCATAGATACTTTTTCCCCTAGACCTTGTCCTACTAATGCTGCAGTCACAGATAACATTTCTCTCATACCTGGACCACCCTTAGGACCTTCATATCTTATTACTACTGTATCACCTTCTACAATTCTGTTTTTAGATATTGCCCTAAATGCATTCTCTTCATTTTCAAATACTTTTGCTTTTCCTACAAACTTGGTCGATTTCACTCCAGCAATCTTTACAACAGCACCATCTGGTGCTAATGTTCCCTTTAAAATTTTGATTGTTCCTTCTTTCTCAATAGGATTTTCATAAGAACTCAAAACATTTTCATCAATATTTGAATTTAAGTTAAATGATTCCAGATTTTGTTCCATTGTTTTGCCAGTAACGGTTAATGTCTTTCCGTTTAGGAGTCCATTTTTTAATAATGTTTTTAATACAATTGGGATCCCCCCAATTTTGTCCAAATCTAACATCACATATAATCCTCCTGGTCTCATATTCACAATATGAGGAGTACGTTTTCGTATTCTCTCAAAATCCTTTAAACTTAATTTTATACCTATTTCTCTCGCTATTGCTAAAAGATGCAATACTGCATTTGTTGATCCTCCTAATGCATTTGCAATAGTTATTGCATTTTCAAATGCTTCAAAAGTCATTATGTCTTTTGGATTAATGCCATTTTCTATAAGAGTTGCTATAGTCTTTCCTGTTTCATAACATATCTCATTTCTTTTTTCACTTTCTGCTGGAGGAGAGGCACTACCAGGTAATGACATGCCTAAAGCTTCACTGATAGATGCCATTGTATTTGCAGTATACATACCTCCACATGAACCAGCAGATGGACAAGCAACATTTTCTAGTTGAATTAGTTCTTCTAAACTGATCTTATTTGCTTCAAATGAACCAACAGCTTCATAAACATCTTGTATTGTTACATTCTTATTGTTCCAATTTCCAGGCATTATTGTTCCTCCGTAGACAAAAATTGAAGGTAAATTTAATCTGGCCATGCCCATTAATGTACCTGGCAAACTTTTGTCACAGCCTGAAATTCCCACTAAACCATCATACTGATGGGCTCTCATCATAATTTCTATTGAGTCTGCTATTATTTCTCTACTGACTAAAGATGCTTTCATACCTTCATGTCCCATAGCTATACCATCTGATACTGCGATAGCGGTAAACTCTCTTGGAGTACAATTTGACTCTGATACTCCTTTCTTTGCAAATTGTGCAAGATTACCTAAATGTATGTTACAGGGAGTGGCTTCATTGCAAGTAGAAGATACACCAATAAGAGGTTTATCTAGATCTTTGTCTTTTAGTCCCATTGCCTTATACATAGCTCTATGAGGTGCCCTTGATGGTCCTTCAAGAGTTTTTCTACTGGGTAATTCCATTAAATTAAGAATATAAAAGTATATTTTAATATCTTTCCTTCAGAATTATATTATATACAAATAATCTAAAAAATTCTAAAAATTGATTTATTCTATGGTAGCTGTAATTTTTAATGTATCTATTCCTTCAATCTTAAAGATAGTGTCACACATTCCACATTCTGTACTTCCATTTGTCAAATCAGCAAGAGATATTTCATCATTATGGTATTCGCATTTAGGACAGTCAAATGAAAAAATTACATTAAAATTCTCTATTTCAATAGTTTCTGCCATTATGTAAGAGATAGGAGGAAATAGTTATATTTAAAATTGGCTATAATAATTTATAATTATTTTAAATTTGTATATTTGAAATATCAAGAAATAAATAGTAATATTAGTAATGATAGAAAAAGTTATTATGAATAACAATACAAATAAATATCATTGTATTTTTTGTTCAATAATTAATGGGACTAATAAAGGAATAACTGTTTATGATAATAATCATTTTTTAGTATTGATGGATAAATATCCAATTAGTCATGGGCATACCTTAGTGATTCCAAAGAAACATTACGATAATTTACTTTTTATGCCTTATGATGAAGTAGGAAAATTATATTCCCTTGTTAGTATTATAGCTAAAGCAGTAGTTTCTGCAGTTTCTGCAGATGGATTTAATATAGGACAAAATAATGGAAAAACAGCAAATCAGATAATTCCTCATGTGCATGTTCATGTTATTCCTAGATTTAAAAATGATAATTCTAATGGGAGATGGCCTACAAGATATATTGCAAAAGAAGAAGAGTTATATGACTTCTCTAAAAAGATAAAAAATCAATTAGATGGTTTATCTATTTTAGATTAATTAAATACATTCATCCTTTTTTCTCTTAATGTAATTTAATTTATTTCTATTATTTAGGATTTAATTATGACAAAAAAATACATATATTAAATATAACATTCATTTTAATTTAATTTCTGTCATTCCTCCCATATATTTTTGTAAGATTTCTGGAACTATTACTCCATTAGATGTTTGATAGTTTTCTAAAATTGCGACTAGTGTTCTTTGAATTGCTACTAGAGTGCTATTTAAAGTATAGACTAATTTAGTCTCTTCATTTGTTTTATCTCTGAACCTAATTCTTAATCTTCTAGCCTGGTAATCAATGCAATTTGAGCAAGAGACTATCTCTCTATAGCTTTTTTGTGCTGGTATCCATGCTTCGATGTCGTATGTCTTAGATGATATTTTACCTAAATCAGCAGAACATAATAAAACTACTCTATATGGTATTCCAAGTCGTTTATAAAACTCTTCTGCGATATTTAGCATTTTTTCATGCTCTTTCCAGGATTCTTCTGGTCTTGAATAAACAAATTGTTCAACCTTATCAAAATGATGAACCCGAAAAATTCCCTTCATATCTTTTCCATGGGCTCCTGCTTCTTTTCTAAAGCAGGGACTAAATCCAGCATATCTTAGAGGTAATTTTGAACCTTCTAGTATTTCATCCATATGCATTGCAGCCATGGCATGTTCAGAAGTACCAATCAAAAAAAGATCTTCATCTTGAATTTTGTATATTACATCTTTAAAATCCTCTAAAATTACTGCTCCTTCCATTGCGTTTTTTCTAATCATGTAGGGTGGTTGTAATAATGTATATCCTTTTTCACAAAGAAAATCAAGAGCAAAACTTATTATTGCATGATTTAGTTTTACTAAACCATTTTTTAAAAAATAAAATCGTGATCCAGATATCTTTGCAGCTTTTTCAATATCAATTAAGTTAAGGCTTTCTCCAATGTCAATATGATTCCTTATTCGATGATCAAATTTCTTGATTGTTCCATGAGTTCTAATTATGACATTATCTGTTTCGTCTTTTCCAACTGGTACAGAATCATGTAAAAAATTTGGAAGCAACATCATTAAACTATTAAATTTTGAATTATTGTTAGAGATTTTTTCTTCCAGTACTTTAATTCTATTTCCTATTTCTTCCATTTGCTTAATATAAATTGAAATGTCTCCTTTTTCCCTTTTTTCCATAGCTATATTACTAGCAATTTTATTTTTTTTGTGTCTCTCTAATTGTAAACTTGCTATTAATTCTCGACGTCTCTTGTCTAGATTTATTAAATCATTTAATGGAAATTTATTATTTCTTTTTTCTAACATATCTATAATTTTGTCTAAATTATCTCTTAGATTTTTTGGATCAATCATGGTTTATCACTTTTTTAGCAAGATGAATATGATGTAATATTTCATCTATAGTATTTATCATAGTGTCAATTTTAGTAGATGATGTATTAATTATCAAAGATTTATTGTTAACGGAAATTTCCATAGAAAATTCATTAGGAAAATTTATGTTATCAGGTAATAAAGTATTTAATATAGAATCTCTTTCATTTACTTTTGAAAACTCTATTTCAATATTAACTGATATTTTACAATTAGGATGATTCTCTTTCATATTTTGAAATTTCTTTTCTTATAATTGATGTAACTTCTTCAATTTTTGAATAGGATACTTTTAGTGTATGTATATTAGAAATATTTCTATCAACATGAGATGTAATATCTGGATATTGTTTTAATATAGAATTGATATCAAATTTTAAATCACAATTATTACCCTTTATACTATAAAACTTATAATTATTATCATTTGATAAGGTTTTTAAAAAAAACCATTTCTTTCTTAAAGTTATTGATTCACTTAAAATTTGGATCATTTCTTTTATATTGTCATCTGCTAAGATGCCTTCTCCATTAATAAATACAAATAAACCATTATCAATCAAGCGCCATTTCTCTTTAAATATTTTTTCTAGTAAGTTAATAATATTAGCTTTATAATCATTAGTTAATTGTTCGGTTTCTATTAATGTATCATTTCTTTCTCCCATGCATATTCCAATTGCTAATTCCGATTTCAGATTTCTTATACAAGCATTAATTACAAATGCAAATTCTCTTCCATCATGTAATACACTATTACTGTCTTCTTTTACAAATTCAAATAATTGATTTACAAGATCGTTAGAAATATTTTCAATAATCCCTTTGTTCCTGTTATTTTTACTTGATAGAAAAATGAATTTAGTGATTGCATCTAAAATAATATTTTTTTCTTCTTCAGAAATTTCTGCAAAAGTTCTAAATTTGCCATTCTTGTGAGTATTAATTCCTGAATTTTTTAAAATTTTATAACAATTTTCTTTGTTCCATGTGACACCTTCTATATATGGTGAAATATTATAAGCTAGCGCTTCATGTATGGGTTTATGTCCAATGCTATTAAAAACTAAATCTGTCTTAATATTTACAATTCCAATTGATGATGCAATTGATGCAATTTCAGAATTTAATCCAGTTAGTGATTTTTTTATTCCAGTATCTTGTTTTTCTGCTAATGCAGAAACTATAGCTAAGAGCGATAATTTTTTGTTTCCTTTATTTAATTTCTCAGCTATCAAATAAGCTAATCCTCCAGATGATATTTCAGTTTTTCCATCTATTCCATATATGTATGGATTTAGTAAATATTCCTCATATTCCTTTACATTTTGGAGTATTTTATTGTGGTCTATGATTAAGAACTTATCATTTAGATTTTTAATTTTTCCATAGTCTTCTATATTTAAATCTATAAAAATATTAAAATCATGATCTTCAGAAATTATTCTTGCAATCGTATCAGGGTCTAAATTATCAATTGTTCTAAAAGTAAATCTTGTATCTAATTTTAACAACGCTGTAGATATAATCGTCCCGGCAACTAATCCATCACAGTTTCTTCTAGAAATCAAAAAAATGTCTTTATCAATATTTGAATATATCCTTTCACCATTGAATTTAAGAGCAGTTTCAAGCTCTTTTTTAACCATTATTATTTATTCTAATTGTGCTATTACTGCAGAATATTTCCAATTTGAAGGGATTTTTCCATTATTTTTGTAATATTTAGAAATTCTATGTATTTTTGATTCTATTAATTCTAATGAACGAACGTTTCTATGATCGCTATTATGGGTTTTTAAATGTTTTTGGAGACCTAATGCTTTCTGTACTAGTTTATTCAAATCTTCAGGCATTGTAAAATTGATTTTATTATCATTTAGAACTGTTGTTATGGATTTTCCTAATATTGGTTTGACAAGAGGAATTGCATATTCATCTCTAAGTTTTAATCCAATTTCACTTGGCGATAATCCTTCATTAGATAATTTTACAATAAGTTCTACTATTTCCTTTGGTTTTTGATTAATCCAATTAGGGGCGTCTTTAGTAGATGGCCTAATTGAATGAGATTTTCCATGAGTATGAGCATGAGTTCGAGCCATATTGATATTAATTTTTTTGTATATCTTAAATGTTACTTAATTATAACATTTCATATGATAAAAGTTAAATAATTGAATTTGAATGGTAAGATTAGGATGAATAGGTTAAATATCTTGATATTGACTGCAATAGTAATGGTGATTGGCACTGCTTTCTTAGGGCTTCACTCAGCTGTAGCACAATATGGTGGTGATACAGCAGGAAGTTTAGAAGAACAATTAAAGTTAGCTCAAGAAAAGCTGTCAGTTGCTGGACAAGAAGGAGCATATGGTTCAGGAACTTCGATGGTAACTGCTGATACCAATCAAACTGCCATATTTATAGGAATACTAGTGGCAATATTTGGTGGAGTTGCAGCTGCATTCTTTATTATGAGTAGAAGTAGACAAAGACAACCAGCTAGATAATAACTATTTTTTTTATTTTAATAATAAATTATTCAATCATAGTAAAATTTCAATTAAATAGAATTTATTAAATCAATTAAAAACAGTTCACTATCTAAAAGAGTTTCAAGATTTATAATAATTTTAAAAGTTAATGCTTATATTAATACACCAAAATGTATATATCACAGCTTTTGATTGCTATATGGTATGGTAGTGGGTGCTATCACCAATCTCAGTGCAATGATTAGTAACGGATTTCATAGTCTAATTCAACAGATAGGTCCAAATTATGATCCATTGTTCTACGACGTTATGGTGTATATTTTCGGTACAATATTGTTTGCGGTCTTCCTGCTTGGAGTAATTTCATTTTGGCTAAGAAGAAAAGGACTTGGCGGAGCTTCTGCAAAAGAACGTTGGACACAAGAATTAGAGAAATACTTTGAAAGAGAACAGATTGGTTTAATTCCAGACGAAAAACATCACTGGTAAACCATCATTATAATGATGGTTTGTTTCACAAACAAACCATGTTTAATCTTTTTTTATTTATTTTTATTTTTTAATTGACTAAGTTTTTAATTTAAAAATAAATGTAAATGTTATTGAATATTTTAAAATTAAAACAAGAAAGAATTTTGATAAACTAATATTATTTATGACAATTCTAATTATATATGTAGAATATCATAAATACACTTTCATATTTTATTATATGTTAATAATATAAAGTAAATTAATGTTAAAAATAAAAAAAGAGTAGGTTATGTTAAATAACTTGCCATGGTCTAGTAGCAAAAGTTACTCCAAGTCCAGCGCCAATCAGTATAACTTGATACCATACATTTTCCCATGGTACTGGTTTTAATATTGCCGGACCAGTTACTTGAACTGTTTGGCCAGGGCCTAAACCTGGTCCTACTGTTGCAACATTAAGCTGGGTATGTACATGATATACTCCGGGTTCTAGGGCTTTTGCCGTTACTGTGTAGGGAATTGTAGCCTGGGGTTGAAGCTCAAATACGTTACCAGGTGGATCTCTAGAAGTAAATTCCCATCTGTTGCCGGCATTTGTGGATTCACTAAAGAGAGAAATCCATGCTCTTAGTGGTCTATTGACAAGACTTTGTAACGTACCAGTTACTGTTATTTCTTCTCCCGTTTGCAAGGTTTGTGCTGAAAATGCTTCATCTTGGATTCTTACGAATCTGCTTTGAAGCTGTGCCTGAACACCGTGACCTTCAGCATCTTCAATTGGAATAAGGGTTACTGCAGTGGACATCACAATAACTATAGCTATAGTTACCGCTAATGCACTTTTTATCATATTCGTATAGTAGGGAAGATGAACAACATGGATATATGTTTTGCTGTTTTTTGGCTAACTCTTTCTTTTTTAAAATCTTAAAATTAATAAATTTCTTTTATTGGGCTAATATTATACAAATGAATAGCAAAATTTAAAAGGGCATGTTTATACATTAACCATATGACTTTACCAAAAGGATATGGTCCCAGTGGAAAGAGAGCTGAAGGTGCTGGTCCTCGTGACGAGATAGAACGAATGATAGGTCGTAGAGTTGAACATATGAATGGAATTTACGTTCTTGGATTCATCTTATGTTGGGTTGCAACTGCTGGTGGTGTATATGTTGGTGTAACAGTATATCCGTGGGCTTATCCATTACCTAGTGGAATTTATGCATTATCTGTACTCACCGTCATAGAAATATTAGGATTAATATTTATCTTAAAAATTGCAAACGAAAAACCAGTACGTCCATAAAACTTTTTTTTATTCTATATAAATTTTTTTAAAATTTCTTTTACAACGTTTCTTTTAATAAATTATTTCAATAAAAAAATAAAATTTTATATACAACATTCAAGCGTAGGTTGTTAATGGTCTGGCTACGACGTACAACGCACTATCTATTCATAGTAGTCGTTGCTGTTAACAGTACATTATTGACTATCAATGCAGGTGACTATATCTTTTATACTGATTGGGCTTGGACTTCATTTGTGGTATTTTCTATTTCACAATCTACTATGCTTGTGGTAGGAGCGATTTATTATATGCTCTTCACAGGAGTTCCAGGTACAGCTACGTATTATGCAACAATTATGACGATATATACATGGGTTGCAAAAGGTGCATGGTTTGCTTTAGGATATCCGTATGACTTTATAGTAGTTCCAGTCTGGATACCTTCCGCAATGTTATTAGATCTATCATATTGGGCTACAAGGAGAAATAAACATGCAGCCATTCTAATAGGTGGAACACTAGTTGGAATGTCATTGCCTGTATTCAATATGATAAACCTATTGCTAATCAAGGATCCACTAGAAATGGCGTTCAAATATCCTAGACCTACGCTACCCCCGTATATGACCCCTATAGAGCCTCAGGTCGGTAAGTTTTACAATAGCCCTGTAGCTTTAGGTGCAGGAGCCGGTGCAGTACTTAGTGTGCCAATAGCAGCACTAGGTGCTAAGTTAAACACTTGGACATATAGGTGGATGGCAGCCTGGAGTAAATGGGATTAAAAATCCTTCTTCATTTTTCTTTTAATTTTTTTGAGATTCTTTAGATTTCTTTTGTTCTATTGAAAAATGAATTTGTATTTATATCGAAATTTTCTTTAATATGAATTATAATATATAAAAAATTTAATTGGCTTGTTTTTGTTTATATATTTTTTATGCATTAATTTTAAAGGACTTCAATAATTCACTAATGTTAGAATTTGTTTTATTTTTCTCTGACACAATTTCTTGGTTTGCAGGAGGATACTTTAAATAATTATCTATTTTTATTGAGATTCTTTCATCATAGGATGGAACATTCTCATTTTGATAGAATATGCCAATAGGTATTTTATCTCCCCATTCATTTGATTTCTCGATAATTCTTGAAGCAATTTCAGGATATTGATCTGGTTCTTTTAATTCTCCATTATAACCAGAATTTTCTAATTTATAAATCCGTGGAATGGGTTTTTCATTCGTTTGATCAGTATTGTCCATCCCTTGAAACCATTCCCTAGTGTTTATATCATTGTAAGTTGGACAAGGTTGTAGGATATCTACAAAGGCTAATCCTTTATGTTGTATAGCCTTTATTATCAAATCTTTCAGATGTCTTATGTCATATGCATAGCCTCTTGCAATAAAAGTAAAACCAGAAATAAAAGCCAGTGCTATCGGATTAATAGAGTCATTAACGTTAGGTTGAGTTAATGATTTTGTTTTCATGCCTAATTTTAGTGTAGGCGAGGCTTGTCCTTTTGTTAATCCATAAACTCCATTATTATAAATTATATATGTCATATCGATATTTCTCCTTCCAGAATTGACAAAGTGTCCCACACCGATTCCAAGACCATCTCCATCTCCTCCAACGGCAATTACCTCAAGTCCGGGATTACATAATTTCGCTCCTTGAGCAAAAGGCAGTACTCTTCCATGTAATGTATGTATTCCATACGTATGAATAAAATGAGGTGTTTTTCCTGAACATCCAATACCTGAAAAAATGGCAGCTTTATGTGTGGGAATTTTTAGTTCAGCTAATGACATTTGTATAGCATTTAATATTCCAAAATCGCCACAGCCAGGACACCAATCATTATGTACTTCTGTTTTATAATCTGCTAGTTTAAGAGCCATAATCTAAAACAATTCTCCTCTTATCAATATTATTATTATTCACTATCTCCTTTATTACTCTATAGATTTCATCACATGCAATAGGCCTGCCGTTATATTTTACTATTTCATAATCTATATCTCTCTGCAAATTCTCTTTGATAAGCTTTGCTAATTGAGATGAATAATTCATTTCTATATTAATAATTGTTTTAGCTGAATGTAACAATTTTTTTAATAATTGCTGAGGAAAAGGATTCAATAACTTAATTTGAACAAATTTTATTTTTATTCCTTCTTTGTTTAACTCATCCAAGGTATCAAGAATAACTCCCTTTGTTGATCCCCAACTAGTAATTACAATATCAGAATCTCCATTATAGGATACAGCTTTGTCCTCATCCGGTATCATCTGTAAAATCAAATCTAATTTGTTCATACGCTTATTCATCATTTTTATTCTAACTGTAGGATCTTCTATAATATGCCCTTCTTCATTGTGCTCATCACCAGTGTTCCAAAAAATCCCATTTTCTGTACCAATCGGCGTTCTAGCAGAAATTGGTTCATTTTCTTTCAATTCAAATCTTTTAAAATGTTCTAATTTGTTGTGATCTTGCACTTTGTTATTGATTTCAGTAATAAGATTCCCTCTATCAATATTTATCATATTTGGATCAAAATTTTTACAGGTCATTACACTACTTGCTATTGCTTTATCAAGTAAATGAATTACTGGTAATTGAAAAACGTCTGCAAAATTAAATACTCTTAATGTATCATAAAAACTTTCTTCAATATCTCCAGATGCAAAAACTATTCTAGGAAATTCTCCATGGCCTGCATTGATTGCAAATAATAAGTCTCCTTGTTCATGCCTAGTAGGGAGACCAGTAGATGGACCTGCTCTTTGATATAGTGATACTACTAAAGGAACTTCATTAATACCTGCCCAACCTAATGCCTCTGCCATCAATGAAAAACCAGGTCCAGACGTTGCAGTTGAAGTTCTAGTTCCAGTCAAAGCGCCACCAATAGCCATAGTTATTGCAGCAATTTCATCTTCTGTCTGCATTACCAATACTGATCCTTTTTTACCATCCATTTGTTCTATTATTTGATTTGATTCTAAAAATTCACTATCTTCACTTGCAGGTGTTATAGGATAATATGTTTGAAATCTACATCCCGCAACTATTTTACCTAATGCCGATGATTGACTTCCTTGTACTAAAATAACATTAGAAAAATCTCTTTTATTTTCATTAAAACTAAACTTATTATTTTGGAATCTCTGTTCAGAATAATTGTAGGCATACTCAGCAGCTGTTATATTGATTTCTGCAATTTTTGGTTTTGTTCTGAATATGTAGTTTATTGCTCGAGATAACGCTTGACGATTAATATTAATAAATGATAACGAGATAGATAATGCCAAGACGTTTATCATTCTTGCAAGTTTACTCAATGTAGGATTATTAGTATGCTCTGAAAAGCTTTTTAACAATTGATAATAGGGAATTCCATAACATTTTATAGAGTTTTGTTGTATATTTTCTACTAATTTTTTGATTGTAAATGGTTCACTGCCGTTGTAATTAAAATATTCAATTGTCTCACTTTGGGCGTCTTCATCTAATGTTGGAATTTCATTTATTGATGTTTCAATCAGTTCAGAATTAAATATAATGATTCCATTAGTAGACACATCTTTTGCATGTCTAAATACAGTCTCCGCATCAAAAGATACAAGAATATCTATAGATTCCTTATGTGATCGTATTTGTTTATTTGATACTCTAACAGTAAAATAGCTATGTTCTCCTTTTATATTAGAATAATATTCTCTTTTTCCAAAAATATATAGTCCATCTTCTGCACAAGTTTTACAAAAGATATTGGCAGCAGAATCAACTCCACTTCCTTGAGCTCCACCAATTACCCAAGTGATCTCATTTACAGCTTTGTCTGTCATCTATAATTATCTATTACCTTTATTGTAATAAATATCTTAAAATAGAATTACCCACCAGTAACGGCATCATATAAACAACATTCACAAGAATTAGTTTCTCCACAATATGGACATACGCACATACATATTTCAATAGAATTTCCACAGTAATCGCATACATTTTCATTCTCTTCAATCTGATCTTTGGTTGTGGTATTCATTTTTAATATAATAATTTAATATAATAATATACTTTCTTATAAATAATTATTAAAGTTAAATCAGTTTAATTAAATGTATTCAAAAAGATTTAAGTTTTAATTATGATTATTAGACTTATGTCTAATGAAGAACTTGAAAATGAATTTGAGGAAGACTTGAAAGAAAATTATGATGAATTCGAAAATATAGATAATTTTGATGAGGACAAAATATGAAAAGAAGATATACTATTTTATTTGATATTAAATCTTGTATAATAAACAATTTCTTCTTTTATTCTAATTCTATAAATAGATAAAACAAGTTAATTTTTTTATGGTTTCTAAAGATTCAGAATATGATCGAATATACAATGCTATTTGTTCTGTTATAACAAATCTAAAAGAAGAAGGAATAGATGTACAAACTAAATTCGAAAAAGACTCTGGCTTTATTGGATTATATACATCCAATACTTCAGTTCTTAAAAGAGCAAAAATTGGTTTAAATGAAATATTAGAATTATCGTATTCTACAGCTGAACATCATCCCTATTGGAATATAATATATAATACTTCTGAAATAGCAAAAACTACGCTAGATAATTGGGATGAAAATTTTAGTCATGATCAAATACAAGAAATGCTTTGGAGAAACGATGAAATTAAAAATACTCTAACTAGATTAGAAAAATAATAGTAACTCTAAATTTTTTAGTTTATTATTGGTAGCAATAATAACCATATAAATTTAATAGTATTAAAAATATTAAAGATTTATTTAATGAAATGGATTATAATATTATTTGTAATCACTTTAGCTTTTTTAGTATTATTTAAATTTCTATATTTTGGAGGTTCAAATCCAATTTTAAATTTGTCTAATAGTTTAGGAAATAATTCTCAAACATCATTTTATCTAAACGGTTCTATTTTTTCTCTAATTTTTATTGGAGATAAAATTCATGTTAATAATAATAACAATCTTGATGATCTTTTAAATTTAGAGAAAGAAAATATAAACTTTGTAGATTTTTTAACAAATAGTTTAATTGATATTATTTCTAAAAGTGATTCAAGTTTTCCTTTAGAACAAGTACTTTCAAATTCAAATATTACAACCTATAATAATCCTGATAATTTAAAAAAGCTACTTCTTCTTAATGGTAGTTGGAATTTAGATGTAAGAAATGGAAATATTGTATCCTTTAATGCTAAAATATCTACAATAAATAAAGATGGAATGTCTCCACATATTTATGAAATTCTAAATATAGTTGTAAATAGTAATATGCCTATTAAATTATCTCAAAATGATATTACTATTATAGAAGGTAGAGCAGATATAATAACTCCTAACAATATTAAAAATATAGATCTTTATTTAATTTTGCAAGAAGATACAATAAGTATTATTTTAGAACCTGAAATATTAGGAAATGATTACAATGGACAGCCTATTTATGGATTAACGAATTATATGACAAATTAGTAGTATAATTTTAACCAATTACTATTTCAAAATAATTACGGATAACTTTCTTTACAATATTAGATATACTAAAAACTAAACCTATAATAGATGCTTTCTAATAATTAAAATAATGACAATTTCTCTTGAGGCAATTGAGTTTGAGCCCAAGGGCATCAAATTTAAGAGTTTACCTAATGAACAATTAGTTCAAGGAACCACATTAGTCAAGCGAGGTTTTGCTCATATGCAAAAGCATGGTGTTATTATGGATGTTACTACTGTAGAACAGGCACAGATCGCAGAAGATGCAGGTGCTGTTGCAGTCATGGTTTTAGATAAATTGCCTTATGATGTTAGAAAGGCTGGAGGAGTGGCTAGAACTGCAAGTATTAAAGTTATTGAAGCAATAATGGATGAAATTACAATACCACTTATGGCAAAATGTAGGATCGGGCATATATCAGAGGCAAAGATACTTGAAGTGATAGGTGTTGATATGATAGATGAGAGTGAAGTTCTTACACCTGCAGACGAGGAAAATCACATATGGAAATGGGACTATACTACTCCTTTTGTAAATGGTGCAAAGAATCTAGGTGAAGCGCTGAGACGAATAGAAGAAGGAAGTTCTATGATTAGGACTAAAGGTGAACCTGGAACTGGGAATATTGCAGAGGCGGTCAGGCATATCAAACAAGTTAATAATGATATCAGAAAACTTCGATCTTTTTATATTGACAAAGACGAACAAGAATTAATTAAATTTTCTCGTGAACTCAAAGTTTCTTATTCATTAATTAAAGAAACTGCTAAACTATCTAGATTACCAGTAGTAAATTTTGCAGCTGGTGGTATATCGACTCCTGCAGATGCAGCATTGGTTATGAATTTAGGTTGTGATGGTGTTTTCGTTGGTTCTGGTATTTTTAAAGCTGAAGATCCAGAACAAAGAGCAAAGTCAGTAGTGTTAGCTACAACATATTATGATGATCCTAAGATAATTATGGAAGCTCAAAAACTAGTAGATGAAAAAAAATCATTAGTAGGTCTAGATACTAAAAGTCTCGAATTACGTATGCAAGAAAGAGGTCCTACTATTTGAGTAGTATTAAGATAGGAGTATTAGGAATTCAAGGAGATATAGAAGAAAATGTATTATCAACCGAAGAAGCATTAAAACATCAAAATTTAAGAGGAACAGTAGAATCAGTTCGCTATTCTGAATCTATAGAAGAATTAGATGGTTTAATATTACCAGGTGGTGAAAGTACGGTAATTGGAAATTTATTATCTATTCAAGGTAAAGTCTTTCAAACTATAGAAAAGAGAATCACTGAAGGTATGCCAGTATTAGGAACATGTGCTGGTTTGATAATGTTGTCAAAACGAGCATATGATAGAGTTGTTGGAGAGACAAAACAAAAATTATTTGGAATATTAGATGTTGTAATTGAAAGAAATGCATTTGGAAGACAACATGAGTCTTTCGAAGTAGATCTTGAAATTCCACTTTTAGGAAGGGATCCTTTTAGAGGAATTTTCATCAGGGCGCCTATAATAAATAACGTTGGAGAGAATGTAACTATTTTAACTAAACTCAACGATAAAATTGTAGCTGTTAAACAGAATAATGTTATCGGAACATCTTTTCATCCAGAACTTTCAGCGGATAGAAGATTGCATGAATTATTTATCAAAGATGTCTTAGAATTTAACAAAAATTAAGTTTTTCCTAACGTGCGGGGGGTGGGATTTGAACCCACGAACCTCTAAAGGACGGGATCGCCTATTTTTTTGATCTTAAGTCCCGCGTCTCCAAAATTTTTGTTATTTGGCCAGGCTCTACGACCCCCGCCTATAATGCAAAGTCTGATAACCCTGATATTAAACTTTACAATAATCTATAACATTAATTTCTTTTTATATTATCTAATTAAATTTGATAATTATGGAAATGGTACTGCCTTAAATGGAAGTATAAATGGCACATCATCTTCCTCTTCCTTTTCTTCCTCTTCCTTTTCTTCCTCTTCCTTTTCTTCTTTTATGTTATTATCATTACCATCTCCAAACAATTCATCTATAGAAATTTCCTCAACATCTTCTACCTCTTCTCCTCCTCCTCCTTCATTATCATCTTTGCTATATTCATTATCATCATCAAACAATTCCTTTAAAGACTTATCCTCAAAATCCTCTGCCTCTTCTCCTCCATTATCATTGCTTTCTCCATTATCTTCAACATCTTCTACATCTTCTCCTCCTCCTCTTCTTTCATTATCTTCTGTTTCTGCCTCTTCTTCTTCTCCTCCTCCTCTTTCTTTATCATCCTTATCTTCTGTTTCTCCTCCTTCTCCTCCTCCATTATCATCTTTGCTATCTTCCTGTCCTAGCACAATATGATTATTAGATGAAATATCAATACTTACAAATAGTAAAATACTAAGTAAAAATGTAAGGTATATTTCGTTTCTAAGCAACTGCAGTACATTACTCATATTGTTTTAAATTATATTAGCTTTAAGTAACGTATTACTAGTTAATAATACTAATATATTTAATAGAAATAATTTCTATATGAAAATATAATTACATTGTTTTTTCTATCATGACTAAAACTTATTATTTGAGCTTATTGCGTTTTAATAAAAGTTATTGTCTTTATCCTATTCTTTTCATTTTTGAACCACACTTTGGACACATCATATTGTCATGTTTAGTTCCACAGGCCATACAATAATAGTTAATCTTATTAGAATTAAACATAGAAAAGTTATCTCCTCCAAACTTTCTCATTTCTCTTCTTCTTATGTAAAAACTCAAAAATAATACTATTGGAATTATTACAATTATTGAATAGGGAAATGGAATTATAAAAGAAATTATAATACTAATTGCAAAATATATTGATATCCATTTTAATTGTTGTAAAATAAAATTTTTATTATCCACTAATTATATTGTATATTTCATATAAATAAATCTTGATCTTCATTAAATTTCATTTAAAAACTCTTAAACTATTAATTAATATAACCAAAAGATTTGTATTGTATCTAAATAACTATAAATGATTGATATAACTTTAGGACATACTCCTGATGCTGATGATGCTTTTATGTTTTATGGATTAGCTAGTGGAAAGGTAGAATCTAATGGATTTCATATAAACCATGTAATCGAAGATATTGAAAAGCTCAATAAACGTGCATTGAATAATGAATTAGATATAACAGCTATATCTGTTCATGCCTATGCCTTTCTTAAGGATTATGTAATTTTACGAAGTGGAGGAAGTTTTGGAGTTAATTACGGTCCAGTCATTTTAGCAAAAGAGATTTTTTCAAAAGAAGATTTAACCAAAAAGATAATAGCTATACCTGGAAAGATGACCTCTGCATATCTATTATTATCTCTTTTTTTAGGCAATTTTAAAGAAAAAGAATTACCTTTTCATCTTATACCTCAGGCAATAATAGACAATCACGTTGATGCAGGTTTAGTAATTCATGAAATTCAAATTGCGTATAATTCATTAAATCTACGAAAAATTATAGATTTAGGTTCATGGTGGCATAATCTCACAAACGGTTTGCCCGTACCATTGGGTATAAATATTGCAAATAATAAAACATTAACACTAGAACAGATTAGAAGTTTTGACTCTTTATTTAAAAATTCTATAATTTATGGTCTAAATAACATGGAAGAGGCATTGGATTATGCAATGAAATATGGAAGAGGTCAACCAAAAGATATGATGTCTAAATTTGTTAAAATGTATGTAAATGACATTACTGTTGATATGGGTAAAAGTGGAAAAAAATCTATTGAACGAATTTTTCAAATGGCATCTGAAAAAAATCTTATATCTCCCTTCCACATCCATTTTGCCTAATTTGGAATTTTATAAAATTATATTGTATTTCTATATTCTTATTTAATTTAGAATTACAATCAATACATCCATCAATAGATATAGCTTCATTTTTATGATTAATTTTAACGTAATGTAAAATGAATCTATATTTTATAAATTTTACAATATTTGATTTTTTATGCCGTTAAAACCATATTCTTAAATCTATACTTTTAAAACTTTGATTATAAAAAAAAGCAAAACAGTTTGTTGTAAATTGTACTCTTATGATATCATTCTTGATTTTTATAAAACTGTTAGTATTTTTTTAATATCTTAAAAAAGGTATTTCGTTGAGCCGGTTCTCTTTTTATTTCCCTAATCAAATTTACAAGTTCTTGTATTGATATGCCACTATCTTTTCCAGCAGCACGAAATATTTCTTCTGAAAAAGCTGTACCAACTAAATCGTTACCACCATATGTAAGTGCTACTTGTGCTATTTTTTTACCTAGAGAAACCCAATATACTGAGATATTATCTAAAACATTTCTTAATAACAATCTAGCGATAGCTATTATTTGTAGATCATAAGTAGATGGACTTTCCCTAACAATCAATTTTTTCTTCTCTAATTCAGTATTCTCTAGACTAAATTTAAGTGGTATAAAAGTATTGAAACCATGAGTTTTTTTATTAAGTTCTCTTATTTTTATAATATGATCTATAATATGTTCTGGTTTCTCAATATGCCCAAAAAGCATGGTAGAATTAGTTTTCAAACCAATTTCATGAGCTTGTCTAGCTGTATCGAGCCATTCATCTCCCGAGCATTTTCCTCGTACAATCGTATTTCTTATATCCGGGCTAAAAATTTCTGCTCCTCCTCCTGGAAGTGCATCCAAACCAGCATCCTTTAATCTCAATAAAATTTCTTTAACTGAGTTTTTGGTTAATTTGGATATAAAAAAAATTTCGGCAGGAGTAAGAGCTTTAACTTTTACAAATGGAAATTCCTTTTTTATATTCTTTATCATGTTTTCATAATATTCTAGTCCAAGCCTTGGATGAAATCCACCCACTATGTGTAATTCTGTAACACCCATCTGTTTTATAGCTATTCTAGCTCTTTCAACTATCTGTTCATTAGTTAATGTATAAGCATCATCTTCATGCTCTTTTCTATAAAAAGCACATAAAGAACAACTTGCTGTACAAACATTCGTATAATTTAAATAATATGATGAAACAAAAGTCACTGTATTTCCTTTGGACTTTCTTCTAATTTGATCAGCAACAGAACCTAAAACGAATAGATTTTCTTTAAATAGCTGTAAACCGTCTTTATATGTTAATTCTTCTCCAGATAATACTTTTTCAATAGCTTGTGTAGGTTTTGATATAATACTGTTAATACTATTAGCAATCAATTTAGTTATGTCAATTAACTTACTAGTTGATATATATTCTTCTGCATTACAGAGGATATATTTTCTTGTAAAGAATAAATAGAATAATTAAACTATAATTTTTAATTGTATAATAGTTTAAGTTGTATTGTTTCGAAATCGGAAATTGGAGATATTTTAAATAATGTATTAGAAGGAGAGAGACTTAATCTTCATAATTGTAAGGAATTGTTAAAGTCTGATGATGTATACACAATTGGCTTGGTTGCTAATACTCTTAGAAAAACTCTTTTTGGTAATACAGCCACTTTTATAAATAATATTATTTTGAATTATACGAATGTTTGTGTAACCTACTGTAAATTCTGTGCTTTTTATCGACCACCAGGCCATGCAGAATCGTATACACATAATATCAAAGACATGCTAAACAGAATCACATTGTCAAAAGAAATGTTTGGAATCACGCAAATCCTTTTTCAAGGTGGGCATAATCCAAATTTATCTATTGAATATTATGAAGAAATTTTTAAGGAAATAAAAAAATTTTATCCTTCAATTGCCATTCATGGTCTTTCTGCTTCTGAAATTGATATGATATCTAAAGTCGAAAGAAGTAGTACTAAAGAGGTTTTATCTAGACTAAAAGACGCAGGATTAAATTCATTACCGGGAGCAGGAGCCGAAATTCTTGATGACAAGGTAAAATCAGTAATCAGTCCACTTAAGATAAAAAGTAATCAATGGTTAAACATTATGAAGGAAGCACATGAGCTTGGAATCAAGTCTTCAGCAACAATGATGTATGGAACTGTGGAAACTGATGATGAGATCGCACAACATATAATGAAAATATCTGATTTGCAAGAAAAAACTAATGGTTTTATAGCTTTTATTCCTTGGGGATTTGAACCTAATAAGACTCAAATGCAAACAGAAGGGATTGCTAAGTATTCTTCTGGAGGATTAAGATTACTAAAAATGATCGCAATCTCGAGAATAATGTTTTATGGACTAATCTCTCATATTCAATCATCTTGGCTTACAAATGGAATTGGAATGGCACAATTGGCTCTTTATTTTGGTGCTGATGATTTTGGTGGAACGTTGATAGGTGAAGAAGTAGTAAGCGCAACTGGAGCGCGTTCAACTGAACTTACCTCTACTAATATTATTGAATCTATCAAACAAGCAGGATTTTCTGCTGCAGAGCGGGATAATTTTTATAATGTAATAAAAAATTTCTAATTATCATAATTTAGAAAGTATTATAAATACATTAATGTAATATTCAACTAGTTATTAATAACATAGAACTATTTTTTAGGAAATACTCCATAGTAATTACAAGTACGTTTAAATGTCCTCTTTAGCAAATTGATTCTTTATATGCCTGTTGGTATTGATGATATGGCAATTTATGTTCCAAAGTTATACATCGATTCAAAAGATTTTGCAATAGCTAGAGGAATAGATCCTCATAAACTAGAAAATGGGATAGGAATACACAAAATGGCCATGGTTGATACTAATCAGGATCCTGCTTGTATGGCAGCGAATGCTTGTTTAAAATTAATGCAAAAAAATGATCTTAAACCCCTAGATATTGGTAGAATGTATGTTGCAACTGAATCAGCATTAGATGAATCAAAAGCTATGAATTCTTTTGTCATTGGAATGCTTGAGCAGATTTACGGTGAGGGATCCTTTGAGCATGCTGGTGGAATAGAATGTAAGTTTGCCTGCGTGAGTGGTTCCTATGCATTATATGATAATGCTAATTGGATTAGAGCAGAAGAAAATAACGACAGAGCTGCGATTGTTATTGTAAGTGATATTGCAAAATATGATTTAGGATCAGCTGGAGAATATACACAAGGAGCCGGTGCAATAGCTATGTTAGTAAAAGAAAATCCTAGATTAGTCGCTTTTGACCCTAAAGTTACTTCTACAATAATTAAGAATGAATATGATTTTTACAGACCTTTAGGAAGGGAAACTCCTCTAGTTAATGGAAGTTATTCTAATTATTTATATCTAATTCAAGTCAAAAAAGCATTTGATAGTTACCGAGAAAAAGCAATTAAAAATGGATTAATTCAATTAAAAGAAGATGAATCAATAACAGATAAAATTGATTACATTAGTGTACATTTACCTTATCGAAAAATGGGAGAAAAAGCATTAGCCTATCTTCTACGACATGAATGGAGATATTTACCAAGATGGAAACAAATAATAGAAGAAGTAGGAATGGATGAACCTACTCCAAAAGATCCTAGAGGAACAATTGAATCTATACTAGCTGATAAGGATTTTATGAAAGAAGATGAAAAGTTCAGAAAAGCATTTATACGTACTTCTATTTTCAAAAAAGTTTTTGAACAAAAAATGGCTAGCTCTCTTGAAGCTTCATCTATAATAGGAAATCTTTATACTGCATCCATGTATATGGGATTAAGAAGTCTATTAGAATTCGAATATAAGAAAAACATTGACTTAGAAAATAAAAGAATAGGATTTGGATCGTATGGAAGCGGAAGTAGTGCCATGGTTTTTAGTGGTGTTGTACAATCTACATATAAAGAAGTTGTTAAAAATATGGATTTAGAAAAGGAAATAGGCGAACGTTCTAAATTGGCTATGAAGGAATATATCAGTCTTCATTCAAATGAAAGAAAAATTAATGAACCAATATCAAATTCTAAAAAGGAATTTGTTTTAGTAAAAATTGGTGGCAATACTGCAGAAAAGGCAGGATTAAGAGAATATGTTTTTTCGTAACTAAATTTTTTATTAGTTAATATTATCTAAATTCTATACCTGCATCCAAAAAAGCTGCAAGTAACAAGATTATTATGGAGAGAACTACAGTTAGTCTTCCATAGTTAATAATTTTTGAGCGGATTATGTAAATATATCCCAATTCTCTATTTTCAATAATTTTTGCTTCTGTATCTTTTCCAAAGCTTTTGATATGAATTATATAACTTGCAAAAGTAATAATTACTAATACAATTTTAATCAACAACAAAATTCCATAATCTGTTTCAATAAAACTATGTGGATATTCAAAAAAAAATCTTGAGTTATATAGTCCTGTTAACATCAAAATAATAAATGAAGGAAATGCAATGTTGTTAAATCTCCTACCAATTTTTATCATAATTATAATTCTTTCTTCCATTGAATTTCCAATATGCTTTAACATGGGAGCAAGAATTATTCCAATAAAAATTGATCCACCAACCCAAATACTTGCAGATAATAGGTGAATCCATATAATAAAACCATCAATTATATTCATAGTTCGTCAGTGTTAGTCTAAAGTATACAAATCACTTTAATGTATCTTTTACAGTGCTATATGGCAATTATAATTAAGAAACATTTTAATTCTTTTTTGAAACTTTATCTGTAATACATGTTCCTTAGTAAAAGAAGAATTGTACTTTTTGGAGTAATAGGTGTTTTAGTAATTACGATTATTTTCCTTCCTAGAATTCAATATTTTATTAATGCTCCTGATGTGAATGCAATTGATTTTAAACTGTCGTCTGTTGATATTACTAATCTTTCAAATAATACTAATAATATTGAACTACTCTTACGTTTTGATGTTTCGAATCCATCTGAAAAAACTGCAACGACCTCAAAAGTTGAATATGATCTTTTTGGAGATAATGAATTCTTAGGTCATGGCGTTTTATCTTATGAAGATATTCCTTTAAATGGTAGACCACAATTTTCTCCAGGACAAACCACTACTTTAAAATCTCCAATTGTTCTTCAACCATCTGATACAAATATTGATATAATTGAAAAACTAATAAACAATCAATCAGATTCAATAAATGATATACGATGGAATGTTAATGGATCAAGTCAGATAGAATCAGCATTTGTTATTGTTCAAAAAGACTTCAATGATGTTCTCTAATTTCAAAGAATAAAATAAATGAAGTTTTTTGTATATTCTGTTAATTTCTATAGCGAATTTGATAGTCCTCTTTTTTTTGTATCAAGAATAACCCATTGTTCAATCCAGTTACATTTTGCCGGACTATATTGGCTTGTTTCATCCTCTGTAGAACATAAATGTTGAAAAGTACAACTAAAACACGGAGCTCCTTCTACACTATTAATCTCAATGGGTCTCCTTTCTGCTTTTAATTGAGGTATTTTTTTAACTATCAATTTGTATGTCCATCTTCCTTTGTATAATATTCTTTCTCTAGAAATAAGAGATTGTTTTTCAAGATTTCCAACTAATCTTGATCCGTCCCTACTATCTATAGAGAACGATTTACAAAGTTCTGTTTGAAATATTCCTGTTTCTCCACTATCTACTATTGCTTGGAATACTTGTTCTGTTAATTCACTTTTATTTTTTGCAGGCAATTTTGGTATATTTTCATTTGAAGACAAAAGATATTCTTTTTAAGTATATTTGATATAAAAATCTAATGTATTGCGTGTGAATATCTCATATTGTATAGTCAGTTAATTTGTTTCATATCTAATAAATGAATAGTAATTTTATTTTGAAAATTCAAAAAAAATATCTAATAACTTTTTAATTTGGAATAAATTCCAAAATATCATGAATGACAAATATTGTTTATTATAGTTTTTCATATCTTTCGATTGCAAAATCAAAATTAGCTTTTTATGTACCATTTTCTTTAATAACTTTCATTTTTATTGAAGATTTTTTGTTTTTCATGATCAATAAAATAGGAATCTCATTCAAATATAATTATGTAGTCCACTGTAGGAGCAAATTATAAATAGATAAGACTGTGACAGTAGATTCGACGAAGATTTGCTTGGAATTCTTTAACTGGTAATGAAATATTCTATTCTAAACTATTTAATACAGGAGATAATTTATTGGTAAAAGAAAAGAACAAGCAATAGCCTCTATCTAAATATCATCCAGATGATGTAGAAGGCTATGGCTATGTTGTGGATATATTTGTCTGTATTTGGTTATTTTGTATATTCAAATTGCTAATTATGGTTCTGTAAAGTCCCTGTTGGCTTTCTACCTGTAAAAAAGTCTGATATTTCTCTAACATAATTCGGTAATCTTGTTAATCAAAATTTTTATCCATTCAGGTTTTATTATTAATTGCTACTCTGCTACTCTATTGTCACTCGCTCTGTGGGTGTTATTGTAGCCTCTAACACCTACTTTTCAACACAATTTAAAACATCTTTAGAATCAACCGAACCAAAATTAATATAAGTCATTATTTGTAGTTGTCATAGTCTAATTAATATAGTATGTGACATCGTTTTTTACTATAACTGACTGTGACAAACAGACTATGAAAACTTATGATTACACTTCATTTCTTATTATTATAAAAAGTAGATACGATATTATATAAATTGAGACAAATGCTACTAGAATTAGAGTATTAGTGAAGAATCTATCTAGAAAGACCAAAAATGAGTGAATCCATTATCATACCAGTTTCAATGATAAGAATGACAACAATGGTTTTGCTCATAACATATTTTCTATAATAATATTCAGAATTTAAATGAAAAAAATTGATAAGAATAAACCTTTCTCAGTATGGAAAGATTATCCTTCTTTTTTATTTGTTATTAATTGCTCTTTCTGCCGCCACCGCTAGATGCTTTTCCATCTTCACGTGCGACACGTTCACTTGTCTTTTCATCTGCAGAGGCTAATCCTCTATTGTCATTACTCATTGTGCAAAGTATAGTTATTATTACTTAGAGACAATTTTTTATTGTCGTAAACTTCTTTTTTTATCATCAATTGCAACGAAGAACCAATGATAATAATAGAAATGGAAAATATAGTAAAAGACATTCAATTGTTAACAATAATAGAAGAATCAGAAAAAGATGAAGAAGATATTGTTGTTATAGTTGGAATATACTCTACAATAACTTTAGCAGGATATGTATTAATTTCGAATTTTACCATTACCAATTCTTGTAATTCTGGACCTGCATAAAACTCATTCAACTGTTTTTCTACATCTTCTAAGTTATTAGAATAGAATATTTTGATACGGTTCTTTATTGCCAATACATACTCTATGTATATCTACGAACTTCATGTATTTTTAAATTTTAATCTCAATCTTCTATCTCTTTTTTACCATTGAAATTTACATATTGAAAGATATATGGAGATAATGAGCGCTTATCAAAATAAAGTTCATCATATCTTCTCTTTTCCTAACCTAATGGATTAGTAATAGTTCTTGTTGTTGCTATTCAATTCTTTCTATTATTATTATCTGCAATGCTAAACCGGTTTTACTATATTTCTTTTTATTTACTTCTTATTACCTTCTGCAGGTAAGAGGCTTTTTTCGGCCAGCCCCGTATTTGGCCTTTCCTCTATACCATTAATAGTGACTCGGGGAACGGGACCGAAACCCGGTTCACCATTTATGCCGCAGAAGGCAATAGTTATTGGAACTTTTTTCTATATAAAACAATACCTTCACGAAGTATAGCATACTGAATAATAAACATCATTTTCATTTTTCGTTATTTTAATTGCAAAATTTTATTTATTCACTATGGCATTATAACTACCATAACTAGTTCTCATTTTATATGCCCATAGAATTAGTACTATCAGGAATTATAGAAAATGCATTCAATATAGATTATAAAATAATGTTTGCAGTTATTTTCATAACAGCAATAATTACACTATTAATTGTATTAGTAATAAAATGGCTTGGAAATAAGGGTTTAGGTCATTAAGTAGCATTGAACTAATAATATTAGAAGTAAGAAATGCAGTTAATGAACCCATGTTGAATCCAACGGATCTCTCTATACCCCAAGATTTTGCAGTTATCATTATAGCAATAGCAATATTCAAACTGTATGATTATTTAACTACAAGATACAAGAAATTTAGCAAAATAATAGTATCAAAACCCATTTTGTTAGTAGAAGATGGGAATATTTTACATGAAACAATGTTTAAGGCTAGAATTTCAAGAGATGAATTTGAATCCTATTTGATTAAGTGGTACTGAATTAGAGACAAAAAATACTGTCAAGTCGTCAATATACGCTATTATTAATACATGTTAATGGTAATAAATACTACTATATACTCTTAGTTATATACTATCATGAATACTAATAAATATATGTCATCTAAAAGACACGATAAAAAAGAAGAAAATTCAAATGAAACCCAGGCAACAACAACAGAACAACAATTTCAAAAAGAACAACAACAAGCAGTTAATAAAGCATTAGATGAAACTAGAGATAACATCAAGAAAACAACTAATGAAGCAAGAAAAGAAATTCCACGTTATACCCAAATCGTCAATGATTATCAGGAAAATACCATCCAATCTATTAGAGAAATCACAGATAATTATGTAGAATCACAAAAAGATATTCTAGCTAATTCTTTACAAATGTGGTCTAATTGGACTGTATCTCCCAGACAACTGGCTGAAAACTATGGAAAAATAGTCAGTAGCTTTGCAGATAATGCAGTAGCAGCAACTAGAGTAATAAACAATACTTTATTTGCAAATCTAGATTATGTCAATACATCTGTTCAGCATACAAAAGAGAATGTAAAAGAACTATCAAAAATAGGGGCTAATACTGTAAAAACATTCCAGCAAGTTACTAGTGATAACATTAGCAAAACAACAACAAGTTCTTCTTCTAATGATTAATTACAGTATAAAGAGAGAACCAACAACAAGTAGATATATAGAATAATATTGTCTCAAGGTAATGATGATGTTATCGGCTCTGGCTAAAAAAAGCTCAATTAAAAATGCATTAAAATGGATATTTAGTAGTTTCAGCATATTTTTTATTGCAATTTTATTTTTCATGTTAGTTCATGACTCTCTAACAGGTGCATCTTCACAAACAGCAGAATATTGTGCAAAGTATGGTTTTTTAGCATCGCCTGATTGTTGATAAAATAAATGGGTGTCAGGGCTCTACAATAACACCCGTACTCCAAGGTATAGAGTTGTAGCAAATCTTGTAAAAACAGTTAGAATGAGAGGTTTGATTTTTGAGTGTTAAAGGTTATTTCTTTAACACCCGGAAAGATGACGACACTCGAGATTCACTGATTGGTGTAATATACCACGAGAAAGTAGAAAAAAAGAATATTTATTTTAGAATGGTCTTTTCAGTTAAGAATTTATTGTTCAACGGTATAATAAAAAAACTAAGCTAAATTTGTTTCGATATTATTACAATTAACAGGTCAAAAAAAAATTGCATATTAGAACCATTTACGATTGAATAGTTAAAATAGTAATGTTAGATATTAAAACACCTAATTAATTATTATAATTTTAAAAGAGAATCGTTGTAATTATTTATTAGATGTAGATGAATTTTAAATAAGTGGTTTCAAGATTATCCAAAAAAGCCTATGTAAATATGAAAAATATTATTTTTATACAACACATGAAATAAAGCAGTTATTGGAACAGACAAGAATAGGAGTAATTTTTATGGTGTTAGGTGTTCTCATGTTGGTAGTTCCATTAATATTAAATATAACCGAAAGTTCCATTCGAATGTTTGTTCCAATGGTCGGTTTACTACTTTTACTTTTTGGTTTTCCAATAATATTAGGTAGTAAGAAAGATAAGAATACAGAAACTTAGGTAAATGTAAACATGTAGTAGAACCATACTACTACCATGTATTTAGCTTTTATTATTTAGAAATTTATTTTATGATTTTGTATACTTCCTAAAGTATAGAAATTTAATACCAATATTTGTAATAATAAGATGAATATAAATTCAGTATGTTAATAGATGAGAATAGTTAATCATTTATAAATTCGATATCTTTTTAAAATAAAAAGAAGGGATTTCATTATATTCTTCCTATAATTACTTTGATATTTGATTTACTTGTAAGAACCATCTTGCCATTTTATAGCTGGGCTATTTACAATGATATTTGATTCTGTAATTGTAAGTTCTCCATTCTTTTGAGCAGCTATAATTTCTTCTACAGACTTTAATTCTCTTGCAGTTGCATTGTCATTCCATTTCACAAAGTTTGTCTGCCATAATGGACTGTAGTCTTTATCTCCTGGTACTGCATTTGCAACTGGAAGTTGAAATCCTCCTGGTGCTTCACCCTGAACTCCATTTAAAAATACATAACCTTGGCCACGAATTGATTCTGGTGTATTGTTCAAAAGTGGAGCATAATTTACTGGAAAACCAGTATTGTTTGTAATAGAAGAAACAGCATGTTCATCAGACGCATCAGTAGCAATAAAGTATGCTATATTGCCATCTATGTATCCTTTTGATAATGAGATATCTATAGGAACGTTTGCTTTTGCCAATTTCAAAACAAAACCAGGTTTGTCTTGTTGTTGTTCTGACACGAGAGGAAAGAAAATAACCCCAGTAGATGATATAAAAATAAGAACTACTACTATGACTGTAGGATTGGATAATCTCATTTTATGATTTTTTATACATCTTAAAATCATTATTAAATAAGTTTCCTTTTATTAATAATATTCTTTGGAATTGATTTATTCTTTTGTTTAAAAATATAACACTCCATTCAGATGCTTAAGTTATAACTATGGTCAAATTTGTCCCGTTTCCTTCACGGTCCAATTTATTAGAAAAAAAGGAAAAAAAGAGAATTAATTAAACCACATTATAAAACTGGTGTATTGGCAAATATACATCCTTAGTAAATTACGTACCGCGGCAGATATAATATGACTAATATTAGTTTAGGAAAAAAAGGAGGATGTCGTCTCTAATAAATTGTACTTTAACTATGGGAAATATTGAATGAAAAAATTATAATAATTAAAAGAAATTATATTTTTAGTTGTAAATTATATAATGTTGACACCAAAGTTTTTTATATACTAATAGAAGTACCATCGTGGAGAATAATAATAACTCATGAGAACCTTTTTTCAATGGTGGAATGCTCTTCCAGATAATCTAAAAGATAAATTTGTCAAAGCACAAAGTAATGAGAATAATCAAATATCAGACAAAACATCTCGAATCAATGAAGTCTTAAAGAAATTCAAATTTATAAATGATGATATGAATGACAAAAAACCTACTCTTGAAGAATTAAAAAATTGGATTGAGACTAACCAATTATAACTCGTTTGTTTTAAATTCTCATTGTTTGAAATATAATAATAATGTATAAAGAAGAAATTAATCTCTTTTGTATTCTTTTGCTTCTTCTTTTGTTATTTTAAAATAAACAGTATCGCCATCAAATCTCTCAACTAAATTCTTTGGAATATAAAATCTATCTTTAGCCACATTACCTTTTTGTGTTATGATATATTCTCCTAAAATTTCTTGAACTTCACCAAAATCAGTATCATCGCCTAATCCTCTTGCTTCTTTTTTGATAATTTCTTCAGAATTATAGTCATTATTATTTGAATTGTTTGACATTCATAGACGTGAATATTATACTTTATATAAACAATCATATTTTAAAATGCCATAGCCTATCGGCGTACAACTTGTTAATAGAGGCCGGCTATGACATGGAGTAGGTTGTTTTTTATACTTTTAAATTATATTAGTAATAAAATATTTAATAATAGGAGATAATTTATTGGTAAAAGAAGAACAAGCCATCGCCTTCTCTCTACAGAGCATCCAGACAATGCAGAAGGCTATGGCCATGTTGTGAATGTATTTGTCTGTACGTGGTTTAGGTTGTATATTCACATACTAATTATGCTATTTAAAAAATTTGAGAAAATTTAATTAATTAATTGGTAAATATGTTGTCATAGCCAAATCAATTGTAGGCGAATTCTAGGCCTAAAACGATGTGACATCCATGGCTACGACTGAGTAAAGGAGCATTCAACTAAGACTATTTTGTTTTCTAATAAATAATATATCTAAATTATTTAATAATTTGAAACAAAAGCTATCTAGAAAGACCAAAGATGATTGAATCTATACATACAAAGTTTAAAATTATGTCAAGAAACCAATAACGAATATTAAGCTATTGCAAATAATACAACAATATTTGAATTAATTACCTATATGTTTAAAATAAAAACAACAAGTATTATTATCATGAGAGTAACTTTAGACTAACAGCACATACTACTTTTTTCCAAAATGAGTTCAATTTTATCTTTCAGACTTTTCAATAAGATTGGCTTGTATATTACATATTTCTCAATATTAGGAATTTTTTCTTTTAATTGTTGCAAGTATGACATATCAGCAGTAGTCAAGCAAATAATTGCTTTGTCATCCCTGTTCTTTAATGCATAAAAAACATTGCAATACCATCCATCTGTGGCATTTTCAAATCAAGGAGAATCAAATCATATTTACCCTTTTTAAAGTAGTATAATGCATCTACTGGGTCTATAAGAATCAACTTGAAAAACCATCATGTTCTAAATATACTTTAAATAGATTATTGATATCTGGGTCATCATCTATTATCAATATATTTTTACCTTTTGTAGTAGACTTAGACATAGACAGTTTGCCTAACCCTACTTTAATAAGCAATATTATTTATAAAAATTAAAAGAAAATTACAATGTTATCTTATTATATTATCCAATAAAAAAGATGAATAAGATATTTGAAATTAAACAATATTAATTATATTTTTATTTTTTTTTTATTATCAGGCTTTTTGCTGAATATTGATTGTTGAAATCAATTCTTGAACTACTTTTTTCAATCTATCTAGATATACAGGTTTTTCTAGTATTTTATCAACTGTCATAACGTATGATTTATCGTAAAGAATATTGTCTTTTATATAGGCACTAATAACTATTGTTTTTATTTTGCAATCAGTATCCCTTATTTATAAAATCTATTCCAGATATTTGAGGCATTTTATAATCTGCAATAACCAAATAACAATTGGTAATATTTTGATAAAAATAATTCAATGCTTCAATAGGTTTTTGAAATGATATTGTATTGAATCCATTGAATGATAAATATTCACTAAATAAATCAAGAATATCTTTTTCATCGTCTACCAATAAGATATAATAATAATCGTTATTGTTAGATGATTTCAATATTATTGCTATTAATATTGACCTAATAAATAATTCTACTTGTTATCCTATAATTAGTAATAGTTAGGCACTATCGCTATAACAGTTGATGATATTACTATAGATAATTGAATTGCTCAAATGATATTTTAAAAAAATAGCAAAAGCTAGTATATGAATTCCTGTGTATATTGCGGTCACCGGGATTTGAATTCCCGCTTTATTTGGAGTAAAGTCCCGGGTTACGGGCTAACTTCGCATGTGTATGCATGGAAGGCCAGTGTCCTAACCAAACTAGACGATGACCGCAATTCATTATTTAAGAAATATTATAGATATTAAATCTTCCCATCTTTAGAATGATTATTGTATTTATTTATGTGATATCTATGGATATGTTAAATCAAAATCAATTTCTCCTCCGAAAGCTTGAAAACTAGATGTTTGTCTATATGCAAAACTTCCATTAACTTGAAAACTAGAGGTTTCATCAGTTATTTTATTCCATACACTCTCTATTCTGTTATCTTTTTGTATTGTTTTTTCATCTTTTAGTGTTACAGTTCCATTACCAATTATAGGATAAATTCCAGCGGAAGAATCAACAAATCCTTCTGGTCTTTGTCCTATATCTCCAGATGCAATACGAGTGTTTTGTAAGTTTACATTATAATGAATATTTTCGAGAATTAAAGTTCCTTGGTTTGGATTATAAACATTAAAGATCGGATTGACTTTAATATTATTATTATCAATATTTGTAATTGAAACATTTTTCAATGAAATTTCCAAATCTTTTGCTTCTGTCACTGCTTCTTGATTAAATTTAAAATTAGAACCTTGGGAAAGGATCATTATTACAACTGCTACTGCAATAATTCCAATAGCAGAAAATATAATTTTTTTATTTATCGAACCTACTTTATACCTGTTAATTTTTTTTGTAATTCCTTTTCTTTCATTGTTAATTTTCTGTTTAAAATCATTAGAATCTTTTGATGGTGGTGAACTAGTTGATTTACCTTTTGGTGGAGGAGATCGTGTTGAACTATAATCTGTAAATCTAGAATTATCACCTTTATCTCCTTTACCGTCATTATTAGAGATATCAATAAAGTTAGAATCGTCTGAATTCTCAGTGCTTTTGTCATTCTTTTTAGCATTGTTATCATTACTGTTTTTGTCATCTTGATCTTCGTTATCTTTTTTACTATTCAATTATGTAAATTATACACTTAACATAATTTAATAATTTTCATTAAATTTAAAAATTATTCAATTTTTATGTTATTTTTCATTCTTAAATTCTGAAATTCTTTTTTGGTAAATTATTCTTCCTCCTTTTGTAATCTGAATTATTCTGGTTGCTGGGATAATTTCAAAATTATGGGAAATCTCAATAAATTCTAAAAGAGGAATCGAAATAATTGTATTAAAATCTCTATATGAAATAATATACATAGCTGGATTATCAGCATATATTGCTTTACTTAAAATTTCTTGTAGCTCCCCTTTTTTCCTTCTCATATCTTATTTATTCTTCTTTTTCTATTAAATTTTCATAAATTAAGCCGATTATTTTTTATAAGATTTAAAGAAAGAAACTACATTAATAATAAATAAATAAATATTTATCTAAAATGTGAAAAATCTATATTTTACAATGATAAATGTTAATCAACTTGCAGTTTTCTCTAATCCATGTGGATAAGAATTGAAGGTCATTATTATTCATTATTATTCTAAATATATCTATTAATTAATATAATACTTTTCTATTCTAAAAGCGTTTAGAAAATGTTTTAAGAAGTAAATAAAAAGGAGTATCTACCCATTCTGTTTAAAATGTAGAGGTTATTTGTATAATAGTCAAGTGCATTTTATAATTAAAGATACCTGCAATGGACTGTATATTATCTATAATTCTGCTTCTGATCTATCTATCAAATTACTTTTTCTAAGAATTTAACCCTATTATGAATATCAGACAATTCAATTAATAATTAAAAAATATCAAATGATTATGCTTTTTATACATGTCTATTATAGTCATCTTCAATTCTAATTATATCATTTTCATCAAACTTTCCATATGATATTTCTAATATTATACAGTCATCTTCTAATGCTGTTATTCTATGTTTTGCACCACAAGGGATTGTTATATTATCAGTTTCTTTAACTAAATGTTCTGTCTCATCAATCTCTATCTTAGCTTTTCCTTTTACAATTTTCCAAAATTCGCTTCTATGTTGATGGTATTGAAGGCTCAGTCTCGAATTTGCGTTAACATAAATTAATTTGACTGTGCAATTCTGATTCTCATGAAATTTTTCAAATTTTCCCCATGGACGACTTTCAGTATAAATATCCATTACTATAAAAATTATTATTCTAAATCATATAATAATTACTAATGAATGTTCAACATCTACCCCGTAAGTATAATTTTGGATTGGGAATGTATAAAAGAATCATTAAAATTAATTATTAATTAATTTGTCGGAAATGCATTTTACAGATGGAAATTTAATTATTCTTTATGCCATCCATAAAAATTCCTCTTTAAAATTACCGCCTCATATTCTTGAAAGAATTGAACATTGTACTAGACTATATCAAATTATTTTAAAATCAAAACCAGATTCTCATAAAACCATTATATTAGTAATTGCTGAATCACATTATTCTGAATTAATAAAAAAAGAATTGATCGATAGACATGTAAACGAAGAAATTATAATAATTGATTCTGACTCTAAAAAAGTATCTCATACTTTTGATAGTCTTAAAGAATTGCTTAAACAAAAGATGAATCCACCGCATGTATATTTTGTAGCCTCAGTTTGGCTAAAAGACATATTTGATTCAATTGTTAAAACACAACAATTTAAAGAATACAAAATTCAATTTGAAGGAGCATTAGACCATAGGCCTGTCATGGAAGTTGAACATGATAAATCTCTTGAAATTCCTAAAAAAGGAAAAGAACACTTTAACCAAGCAATAAAAAATAAAGCATTAGACGCACTCTTGAATTATATATTTCCAGAAGACCACAAATAATTATTGTCAAAAAATTAAAAATTTGTAATTTTTTATTGAGAAAAATGCTAGTTTTTTTCACTAGTATTATTAAATTTTCCAATTATCTTATCTAGCTATCTTTGATTCTGTATCAAATAAACTAGATACTTGTTCTTTAGTAAAAGCATAGTCCCATACTTGGATATCATCTAATTGTCCTGTATAATTACCATTTATTTTTCCTTTTTCAGCATAGGAGTTTGCTCCTAATCTGATAGGTTGTTTCCCTGTGGTATCAGGTGTTATTCCTATATTTGTTGAGTTGGTTGCAACCTCTAGGCCATCCATATACAGCTTTAACAGATGTTGTTCATCATTAAAAGTTAGAATTGCATTATGCCATGCTCCATCATTATATGATCCTTGGGAAGTAAGAAAATAATCATCTCCATTTGAAGCTTCAAATCCGCCTGTAATTTTTTCTCTATTGTTAAGCCATATTCCATAATTAAGGTTAAACGCTGGTCGATCACTTCCAAATCCTCCTTTATTGAGCAAAATAGCGTTATTTCCTGAAGTGACATTCATTGCTGTATTAAACCATACCGATACTGTAAAACTATTTAGATTGATATCACGACTATTTACAACATCTGCATAATTAATACCTGAAAACGGTATTACCTTTGAATTCTTAACAACAGGTGTGTTATTCTCTTGAGCAAATATATCTATATGATTTAAAAAATTATTTTTGTAGTTTTCTTCTGTTGTTAAGCCAAAATATAATAATAATACAACAAAAGTAGAACCTATAATACTAGAGATTTTTCTATTCATTTATAGGTTTATAATTTTTACAATTTAAATATTTTTCTTTTTATCTCAGAGAAGTAGTAATAAGAAAAAAATAAAAATTTAATATATAAATTTACCAACCGATTTTTTTCGGAGTGGTAAGTTGCTTTTCTAATTCATCTAATCTTTGAACAGAATCAGGATTCTTACGTAATTCTGAAAAAGAATCATCATTTCTAATTCTTTGCATTACTGCAATTACCTCTTCTTCTGTTACACCATGTTTTTTATCATATTCTATTTGTTTTGTACAATTAGACATAGTACTATATTTTTTAAAATTGCGCTTCTCAAATGAGGTCGCATTTGGAGATAACCCCTTTACATACCGAACAATTACTTTTTCAACATGTTCTAAATGCCACTCTTTCATAGCAAAACTATTGGGTTTCATAAATGTATCCACATCTATTTTTGCTAAAAAGGATATTTAAATGAATAATAAAAATATATCACTAATCAATATATTTTTATTAATCTATCAAATTTTTTTCATATGTTAATATACTTTAATCAAAATTAGAAAATTAATCGAATAAATATTCCGATAAATTCAGGTTTTCTTCTCCTGGGATCTTTGCAATTTCAAACCTTTCTTTGACTTTCAATAATGTAGCTGTTGCATCAATTCCTAATTTTGTTGTAAGTAAATTAATTTGATCACTAGATGGATCAAGGCTAGAACCTTTTGCATTCTGAATAATAATCATGTCTTTATCGGCCTGGCATCTTGTTGATATTGCATATTCTACTTCAACAGCATTTGTAGGGTCAATATCTTCATCAACTACTATTGCAATTTTAAGTGAAGGATGGGCTGTAAATGCTGCAAGTAGAGCATTTTTTGATTCTCCTTCTACTCTCTTTTTTATCTGTATTACTGCTGTTAGCCAATTACTTCCTCCATCTGTTAGCAACACTTGTGAAGTACTTGGAACAACATTTTTTACTTGATCTAACATCTTTGATTCAACAGGCAAGCCCATCAATAGACGATGTTCGGAATAACCAGGTAGTATGTCATGGAAAATAGCGTTATCTCTAAATCTTATTTTTTCTAATTCAAATACAGGTTGCTGTCTTCTAAAATCATATGTTTTTAACATCTCTACCATCCATTCCTCTTGGGTTTTATCATACAAGATTTTTCCTTCTAAAACTATTTCCGACATTGCAGGAATAAGAAGTTGCGAATACTTGTTAATACTCAATTGAAGATTTCCATTTAATATTGTATTTGCTATATGCATTTCATCTATGCCATATGATGCTTGATAAGCTGCTGCTATGTTAATTGCAGGATGGACTCCTATCACAATTGCAACTTTCAAATCTTCTCCATGATCTTTAGAATACATAAAACATTTATGTAAATGTCTTCCCTCTACCATTCTTATTGCCATATTTTTATCATCCAATTTTAATAATCTATGAGTAGAAGAATTCTGATTTCCATTTTCTTGATCTTTTGCATACACAATTGATGAAGTAATATATGGTCCAGCATCCTTTTCAAAATGTGTAACAATTGGAAGAACAGATAAATTATTTGATGAATTTTGATAATACGGCGGTATATTATCTACTGTTTTTACATTGATATTTTTATTATTAATAGATTTGTTAATGATTTTATGAATATCGTTTTTTTCTTTTGATCCCATTGCCATGGCAAACCTTTTCCTCGTTCCAATAAGATTACTAATTACTGGAATAGTTTTATTTTCGACATTTTCAAATATTACAGCTTTATTGCCATCAAGTTTACTAACTATTCCTGGTAATTCAAATGTACTATTAACATTCTTTTTAATTCTGATGATTTCATCTTCATTTTCTAGTAATTCTATAAATTCTCTAAGATCATTATGAATATTAGTAACATTAGAATTGTCTTTTTGCATCATTTTCAGTCTGTGTACTAATCATACTTAGTATCTCACCCATAATTGTTTTCATACTTTTAACATCTAATTGCGTTTTAGTGTAGAGGGACACCAAGCAAATTCCATTTAACATTAATGATATTCTTTGAGCAATAGAATTAATGAAAATTGAATCAAATTTACTAGGTATTACTATAGCTGACGTTACTTTATTTGATATACTAGATGATATAGTAATGGATCCTATTCTATTAGAATTTTCTGATACTATGATAAAACATCCATTCTCAAAAAAAATTAATTTTATGCGAATGGTTCTTTTATCGTCTATTTGAATATCTTTGACTAATGCATTATCTTTTTCTTCCATTTTTATACTATTATAATTAACCAATATCATTTTTCTCAATTAAGTTAATGATAATTATTAAAATTTAGATTAATGTTAGTTTATTTTTAATGATTTAAATTATTATTATAAATCGCAAAAAATTTTAATAATTGTTGCATAAACATAAAAACTCTAATTACTCTAATAAATTTAAACAAACTATTGTTACCTCTATAGCCGTAATTAAAGTTAATACACATGAAAATTCTAAAGGTTTATATCAATTGTGAATACATCTTTTTATTCTTTGAATACTATTAATATTAATTATGATCTATCTATCTTGGATCAAAGGTCTTTCCATTTCTAAAAGCAATTAGTCTAGCTGATGATTTATCCTTAAGTATTCTTCTATTACTCTCGCTATTTTGGATAGATGAAGTTCCATGTTCATTTACTATCTCAATATGAACTAAATCTTTAAAATTCGATTTTATTAGAATTGCGATACTTTTAGCCATATTGATATTACCGTTTCCTATTCTTACAATTTTTTTCTTTGCATGTATTTCTGAGAGTATTGTGATAATGAAATTCAAAGCTGATTCGATTGTAGATAATACTACACTTTCTATTTCGTCATATAAATAAAAAATCGATATGCCTATTCTATTTCCTGGATCAATACCAATTGTTAATTGATCATAAGTATGAGATTTTATCAGTTTCCTTAATATTTTTGCCTTTACTATTACAGGATTCTCATTTAATTCTGAATCCATTATTATATTCCTTTTCTTGAATATAGAAGATTCTTCCTTGGATGTAATTATTATTTTTGAATAAGAGTTTAGAGCTTCGGAAGGTGATAACTCCTCATAATTTAATTGAAGTAATTTAAGAGTATTGATAATTTTATAATATGATTTAGCATTAAGTGTAGCTACAGTAATTTTTTGATTTATTGTTTCCCTCATTAAGGGTAATTCAGTAATTTCTTTATCACTAATTAGTATTAAATGTTATGTAAATAGATGAATTAGTATTTTATTCTTGTAATATATAAAAACACTATAATATTTCTATGTTTGATTTTGTAACATTTAATTTATTATATTGTGATAGCGATTTGCTTATCTTGTCTATTTCCGATGACCAAAGGTCAGGAAAGATAATGTTGAATCCTCCTATATTGCTACAAAAATTTAATTGAGCTTAATTTTTCCTTAATGAAGAGGTTTATGATCATTATTCAACAATAATGAAAAGTTAAGGAGATTTAACAAGATCTCATTTTCAAAGTTCTAATACCTTATGCTTTAGAAAATCCAAATAGGCTAATTATATATATTATTGACAGTGCAAAAATTAAGAATGCTAAATAAATGTATTAAGAACTATTACAGTTTCCTCATCAAACAACATTATCTATACAGGAGTCACTTTTAAAAAAGTAAAAGAAATCATTATAATAATATTAACTTAGAAGATAACATTTACCAAAACCAAAACAACTAGAATATCTGGATAACGTAAAATTAAATAGAATGAAGTTTATTTGTCTAAAGAATAGATAAATTCAGAAAAATTATTACATTAATTCTTACATTTATTAATATTCTTAACCCGATATAATTACACTAGTCCTATTGTTGGAAAATTTGATTTTTTTTATGATATTTCTTTATTGAGTTTATTATATCATTAAATTATCCTATAATTATAACTAAAGATTTAGTACAGCTCTATCATATAAGAAGTTATGGTTAACAAAAGTTTTTAAAATTAGTAATTAATAGTATTAAGATCTCTTAATATCAAAAGATAATAATACAATGATTCTATAACGTTATAATAATTACTTTTAATTATCTTATCAATGACTAATTAATTTTCTACTAATATAGGCTAATTATTTTATATAATCTTATATCAAATACAAATTCTAAATATATGTATATACTTTTGGTAAAGTACTAACTAATTATAGTAATAGTTTATTTAAGAATGTTATTCTGATATTATTAAAATGGTATCTTTAATTATTGTGTTCAATCTTGTTGTATCCATAGAATATCTTATATCTACTTAAAGTTAGAAATCTAACTCCATGGTATTTTCATTAGATTTCTAAATTGTACTATTCTTTATTTTTATTCTTGTGATTGAGTAGATTGAAACAACTTATATTTTCGTTTCTTTAATCTTTAATCAATAGTGGAGTATAATACAAGATCACAGAAATCACACATGCATCAATTCAAGTCGATTGTTAATGATAACCTTTTATGGGTCGATGTAAGAAATCCAACTCGTCAAACAATGAATAAGCTTGGGGGGCAATATTCTTTTCATGAATTGAATATTGAGGATTGCCTCTCAAAAACTCAAATACCAAAGATTGATAAATATGATGATCATGTTTTTGTAATTCTACACTTTCCGGCTGGAACTACAGATGAGAAAATACCGAGAGTTACTCAATTATCAATTTTTATTGGAACAAATTATTTAATTACTGTACATCAAGGTGACCTTAAACCTTTAGTAGAAATGTTTGATTTGTGTAAAAAAGAAGAAAATCAAGAATATCGCCAAGTAATGATGGGAAAGTCCTCGGGATATTTATTGCATACTATTATAGATGCATTGGTAGATGATCTTTTTCATATTCTAATGAAAGTAATAGGAAATTTAGATGATATCGAAGATGCAGTTTATGATGAAAAAATAGGTATTGCCAAAGAAATTTCTCATCTAAGAAGAGAAATAACTACTATTAGACGTGTATTAATACCGTTAAAGAGAATAATTATAAGTCTTACTAGGGACATACAAAAGTTTTCAGAAGAAGATCTTACTCCATACTTTGATGATATTAAAGATCATATTGATAAAGTTTTAGATACTTTGGAAGAGTCAAAAGAAACTATAGAAATTTATAAAGATACCGATTTTATGTTAAGTACAGAAAAAACAAATAAAATTATAGCAATGCTGACAGTAGTTTTTACATTATCAATTCCAATAACGGTAGTTAGTACAATATATGGTATGAATATTTCTCTTCCAGGTTCTGATATGATTCAATTTCAATTTTTTGGAGAATATACTACTTTGATATTATTGATATTAATTTCAACTATAATTACACTTATAATGTTTTTATCTTTTCGTAGATTAGGATGGCTAGGAGAATTTAGTCGTTTCTAATCTATTTCTTTTTAATATGCTACCTCTTGAATTATTAAGAACAAAAATAACTAATAAAGGTCAAAGAATTACGCCTTTATTTTGTTTACCATCTGCTGATAATCTTTTATTAGCTCAAAAATTAATAACAGAATTTCACCTCTCTAATAATAAAAAAGAGACAAAAGGAGAATTACAAAAAAGATTATTCCTATATGAAAATAGTTATAATGATTTTAAGCTGATTAGAGGACTCATTGTACTATTAGAAAGACGATGTACCTTCAAAATTAATCAATCCTTTTATTCAGAGGATAAAATCCAAGATTTTGTAACTCAATTACCATCATCTTTTACATTACGTAAAGTTTTATTTGAAGAATCTTCAAAAGGTGGCTTATCTTTAGATCATACTCGACGAGTTAAAATTTTTCAGAATGTTGCTTCAAAATTAGGTATAGACACTAACTATATAGAAAAATTGATGTGGCTAGATCAAGAAGATTATCTAATCCTTGAAAGCTTTAGTTCAATTGAACCAATACATTTACTAGGAACATATAATTTAGCAATTTTTCAAACACTACTATTTAATTCTGTTAATTTTGAATTTACTGTAAATGGAGGAACAAATTGGAAACAAGTACTACGAACTATTAAAAGACTTGGACTAATGTATAATCTTCAGAAAGTTCATAAGAATTTAGAGAACAATTTTTCTAAAGAAATTCAATTTAATAAAAACAAACAAGATATTATAGATAATGATGATTTCAAATCTTATTTCAATGACAATATCATTTGCTTCATAGACGGACCTTTGAGTATATTTAAGTTAACTAATAAATATGGTGTATTGATAGCAAAAGTAATTCCTAAAATTATTTCATCTCATAAATGGAATATCAAAGCATCAATAATTAAAAACAGTATTTCGGGAAGAAAGTTATATGAATTTAATCTTTCATCCGATAGCGGTATATATATCTTTAATGCTATAAATGACCGATTTTACAATAATTCCCAATTTGAAGATTCTAATGATGATAATCTTAATTATGATAGTTCTGTTGAAGCAAAATTTGTTACTCAATTTGAAAAATTTCGAACAGGTTGGAAACTTATAAGAGAACCTGATCCTCTGATATTGCCCAACGGAAGAGCGTTTATCCCAGATTTTCTTTTTGAAAAATATAATAAAAAAATATATTTTGAAATAATAGGATTTTGGACACCACAATATTTAGAAAGAAAATTTAAAAAAATCCATGAGATTATAAAAACAAGTGATAGTAAATATGATCTTTTGATAGCAGTAAATGAAAATAATCTCGTTTCAGAAAGTACTGAACTGAAAAAACTTTTATCAAATTCTATATTAAATGATAATAGCATCATAATTTATAAAAAAGATTCGATTCCTATGAAAAAAATTCTTTTCTATTTGAAATCTATAGAAAGTAAAATAATGAATCAAAATCTTGAAACATATAGATCTGCAATGACTGACTATATTATTGATCTTTTAAATAATAACTATGAAATAATTAATCTGGAAGAAATATCTAAAGTTTATGGTGTTTCTATTACTTCTTTATCTAATATTATTTCAAACCTACGTACAAATGTTCATATTGACAACTATATCATTCAAAATTCTTTATTAATTTCCAAGAGAAAATTAAATAAAATAAAAGATGAAATTGGTAATATTGATAATTTAATAAAAATACAAGAGATTTTCGAAAATAATAATATTCCTGTTCAATATGCTATTGATATTCTTAAACATATGGGATTTGAAATTCTATGGAGGGGAATGGATTCATCGAATATTATAATCAAACGAAAAATATGAAATAATAATTGATTTCTACTAAAATCATTATTAAAAGTTTTATTTATTGAAATATTTAAATTTATGATAAAAGATTGATTAATAATAGCATATGAAAAATATTGAAAGTATCAAAATTGTTAATAATAATAGCAACAACAATAATAATACTCATACATGGTTACAAAATATATCTGGAAATTGGCGTGATATAGAGTGTCCATGTGGAAGTTTTTATCATTTTAATGGAATCTTTGAAGACTTATTTAATTGGGAAAATATACATTTAAGACATATGGCGTCGGATTATGCTAATCATGCAATGATATCTTTTTATCCTGATGATATGGTTATTTTTTATCATTCTAAAACTGGATATGTTGTAGAAAGAAGGCGACATAAAAAACATGAATTGGATGAAATTAAGAATGCATGGATTCATGGAAAAATAACAATCACAGGTGCATAAATTTTATAATGTAATTATAATATTATTTTAGTGTTGTTTTTCATTAAAATTATTTAGCCTCGGGTGGGATTTGAACCCACGACCTAAGGTTTACGAAACCTTCGCTCTAACCGAGCTGAGCTACAGAGGCAGCATTAATGTGTATAAAGAAATTATTTTACTGGTATATAATCTAGATTCTAGTAACACAATTAAATCTACACTATCTATTCTTATTGGTATGAAAATATCTATTTCAGGTGTACGAGGTATCTATGGCAAAGACCTTAATCTCCATGAAATTTATAGATTATCCGGTCTCTTTGGTTCTTATCTAATAAATACTAAAAATAAAAAGATAAAATGTCTTGTATCTTGTGATACCAGAATTTCAGGCGATATAATAAAAAAAATTGTGAAGTCAAGCTTAATTGAAAGGAATATTGATGTATATGATTTAGGAATAGCACCTACTCCGATAGTATTTAGAGAATCCAAAAAATTTGATGGGTCTATTATTATAACAGCATCTCATAATCCCTTTGATTGGAATGGACTTAAATTTCTAATTGATGGACATGGAATATTTGAAAAAGAATTATGCAAAGTCTTATCAACTCAACTAATATCTCCAATTATATCATATGGAAGTTCTCAGAAATTCTTATCTAATTATGAAAATGATATATTAGAATTAATTCAAAAGTCAAAAAAATTGAATTTATCCGATAACAAACTAATTTGCATAGATGCTGGAGGTGGTGCTGCATGTGGATATGCTAATAGTATATTAAAAAATATTGGGCATATTGTTTATGATGTTAGTGGAAATAAGGGTATATTCTCTAGAGGTCCAGATCCTACTGTAGATGATTTATCACAGCTGAAATCTATTGTAAAATCGCATAACCTTGATTATGGATTTTCATTTGATTTAGATGGAGATCGTTTAGTTGTTGTTAATAGTAGTGGTGAAAAGTTAAATTCAGATATTACTCTATTGTTGTGTATAGCAAATATGGTATATAATTTCCATTCAAAAGAATTTGTAACAAGTATAGATACAAGTATCTCTATTCAAAATTTTATTAAAAATCATGGAGGTTATTTAACCTATTCTAAAGTTGGTGAAGCAAATGTTGTTCAAAAAATGATGGAAAAGAATGCTGATGCAGGTGGTGAGGGAAGTAGTGCAGGATTTATTATGCCTAATTTTAATATGTGTAGAGATGCTATATTAGCTAGTGTTCTAATTAGTACAATTAATAAAAAAATATTAAAAGAATGTTTTGAAATTTCCCATAATTATTCTCAAATTAGAACTAAAATTCAAATAGATTCTGAATTACAAAGAACTATTTTAGATAAATTATATGATGAATTTAAAAAAGACTCGACAGAAATTAATATGTTAGATGGAATTAAAATAATTATAGATGAGAATTCTTGGATTTTATTTAGAATATCTAATACTGAACATGTTTTAAGAATATCAATAGAATCAACTAGTAATAAAATAAATTCTATCTATAAAAATGTAAATGAAAGAATAATAAGAATACATGACCAAATTAAATGAAAAAGAAATTATAGATTTATTTTTTTCTAGCCTTTTAAAAAAAAATAAAATAGAATTTCAAATAAGGGATGATGTATCAATATTATCTTTTAAAGATCTAAGAAAAAATAAAGTTAGATCTTTCAATTCTTATCATATAGTAATCAAGTCTGATATGTTAGTAGAAAGTACGGATGTAGTTAAAAAAATGAAAACATGGCAAATAGCAAGAAAAAGTATTGTCTCTGCTGTTAGTGATATGTCTGCAAAAGGAATAAAACCACCATATTTTTCGTTAATATCACTAGGAATTCCTAGAAGTTGGACAAAATATAAAATAAAAAATTTAATTTTAGGATTTGAAAAAGCCTCCAAAGAATTTGGTGTAGTCTTTCTTGGTGGTGATACCAATGAATCTAAGGAATTAGTAATTGATTGTATTTTAGTCGGTTTTTTGGATTCTACAACTAACAATATTCCTTTGAGGAATAACGCTAAATCTGGAGATATTGTAATAACATCAGGAGAATTTGGCTATACATCTTCTGGATTAAAAATACTGCTTTTCAATTCAAAAGCGGTATCGTCTTTTAAACATCAGGCTATATCAAGTATCTTGCTTCCAAAACCTAATCAAAAATTTGGTACGTTATTGGGACAGTATTTTTCGTCATCGATTGATTCTAGCGATGGATTAGGCGTATCTCTTTATGAATTGGCCAAGCAAAGTAAAGTTAATTTTTATATTGACGATATTCCAATTCCTATCGGTCTCATTGAATTCGCAAAAACTAATTCTCTAAATATTTATGATATGATATTTAATGGGGGAGAAGAATATGAAATATTAGCTACGGTTAATCCTTCTAATTTTAAAAAAGTGAAATTTCTTTGCAAGAAATTTCATTTACCAATGTTTGTGATAGGAAAAGTAATGACTGGAAATGGTAATGTTTTTGTTAAATGCAATGATAAATTTGGATTATTACATGAAAAAACAATGAAAGAAAGTAATGATTATTTTCTATTAGAAAGTAAAGGATTTTTACATTTTACTTAATACATTAAAAAAGTTTTAATATCTAAATTAAATGAATTATAAGATTATGTCTGAAACTGAAGATATTACTCAATATAAATGGGGCGTAGCTCATATTTTTAGCAGTTATAATAACACTTTAGTTCATATTACAGATATTAGTGGTGCTGAAACAATATCATTTAGTTCTGGAGGTCGACATGTAACTGCTGATAGATATGAATCATCGCCTTATGCGGCAATGAAATCTGCCGTGTCTGCAGCAGATACAGCAAAATCTAAAGGAATAAATGCTCTTCATATTAGAGTCCGTGCTGTTGGCGGAGTAGGACCTAGAATCCCTGGTCCAGGAGCTCAAGCTGCAATAAGAGCTTTAGCTAGAGCAGGTTTTAGGATTGGGAGAATTGATGATGTTACTCCAGTTCCTCATGATACAACCAGAAAACCTGGTGGCAGAAGAGGAAGAAGAGTGTAACATTACAATATTTTTTACTATTTTAAGTCTAATAGAATTTAAAAATTTAGAATTTAATATTTAGAGAATATATTGATAATGATAAAAATAATTACTATATTACTATTATCTTTTAATAATGATATACAAAAATAATTAAAAAATTATGTAAAAAAATATCTTTTTTTATTTATCATCATTTTCTTTACTTTGCTTAAGTTTCTCTGCAAATGATACGTATTTTCCATGTTCCTCAATTTTGATAGTAGTATTTATTTTAACATTCAATCCTAATGAACGAAATAATGATAGTAATTCTCCTCCAGAAATTTTTCGATTTATTTCTCCAATATTAATAAGTTCTATTATTTTATTTGTTATTGCTCTAGTTTCTGTTGGAAATTGAGATTCTGCTAAATTTAGTACTTCATCTCCTCTATCATACAAATATGATAATAAAATCTCTCTCTCAGAAGGCTCACGTTTTCTAATACCTTTTTCTATATTTTCCTTTTTCTGTTTTCTCATACGTTGCATTATTTCTTGCATTTTCTTAGCTTTAAGAATTTCAATATCTGGATCTTCCTTCATTTTATCCTTTAATCACTCCTATAGGAACTAATCTTGCTACTTTGGTTGCAATACCTAATTTATCTGATACATTTACAACGGAATCTACATCTTTATAAGCTGAAGGCGTTTCCTCCACTATTCCATTTTTTGTTAATGATTTTATAAATATTCCTTTTGATTCAAGTTCGTCTTTTACTTTTTCAACAGTATAGCTTCTTTTAGCTGCACCTCTAGACATAGTTCTTCCAGCTCCATGGGCAGTTGATCCAAAACTTAAATCAAGAGACTTTTTGTTACCTATTAATATCCAACTTGCTGTTCCCATTGAACCAGGTATAATTACAGGTTGACCAATTTGCCGATATTTTTCTGAGACCTGTTCCATGCCTGCGGGAAAAGCTCTGGTAGCACCTTTTCTATGAACCACTACTTCTCTCATTCCTTCTCCATCTATCTTATGACGTTCTACTTTGGCTATATTATGTGCTACATCATAAACTAATTTCATATCTAATCCGGTTTCTGAAATTGAAAAGACTTTTTCAAATGTTTTTCTAGTAAAATGAGTAATTATTTGCCTATTTGACCATGCAAAATTCAAAGCTGCATACATAGCTTTTCTATAATTTTCTCCTTCTATTGAATTATTTGGAACACAGGCTAGTTCTCTATCAATTAATTCAATATTGTATTTTTTTAAAGATTGTTCAGAATAACGTAAATAATCACTACAAATCTGATGACCAAATCCTCGTGATCCACAATGTATTAATACTGTTATCTGACCTTTTTCTAGCCCCATAACTTTTGCCGCATTTTCGTCAAAAATTTGTTGGATTTGTTGAATTTCTAGAAAATGATTTCCTGATCCTAAACTTCCTAATTGAGGAGCTCCTCTTTTTCTTGCAGTATCCGAAACACTTTCAGGATCAGCTCCTTCCATTCTACCTCTCTCTTCGCATACTTCAGAGTCTTCTTTAAACCCATAATCATGTTCAATTGCCCAGTCAACTCCTTCAATTAATAATTCATCTAATTCTGATTTGTTGAGCTTAATCGTTCCTCCACTACCTACGCCAGAGGGGATTGAATTAAATAATTCATTTACTATATCCTTTAATCGAGGTTTAACTTGATTTACGTTAAGATTCGATCTAAGTAATCTTACTCCACAGTTAATATCATATCCTACACCTCCTGGACTAATTATTCCCTCTTCCAAGTCAGTAGCTGCTACTCCGCCAACTGGAAAACCGTATCCTTCATGACCATCTGGTAATACAACTACATGTTTTTTTACGCCAGGAAGTGTTGTAACATTGACGGCTTGATCTAGTGTTCTATCTTCACTCATCTTCAAAATCAAATTATCATCTGCATAAATCGTAACTGGTACATTCATTCTTTTAGAATTATCGACATTAATTTTAAACTCAAATTCGTTTAATTTCTCAATAACATGATTTCCTCGCTTGGTTATTATTTTATTCATTGTATTTGATTATTTTTACTATATAATATTATTATAAGCCTTGCTTGACTATTACAAGAATTCATAAATCTTAAAGATATCCTTCATACTCTTTTATTCTGCAATTGAGCATAAGAGTAATGATATTCTTATTAAAAAATTGGCCTTTTGAAATACTAAATTTTCTAAAATTCTATTTATTTTATAAAAAAAGGATTAAAATTCAAAAACCACTTTCTATTTCTAATAAATCTAATTCTCTAGTCGAATCTTTATCTTTTTCTATTTCTTTGCTGATTTTAATACATTGATTATAATATCTATAATATGTACCTATGCCATTTTATTTTTGGTAATCAAAGCAAAAGTCCAACATTATTTTCTGTTAATGCTTATAAAAGTAATTTTTTTCTAATTATTTTATCATTTATATCTCTTTTATTAAACCATTTTGAACATTTAACATTCAAGCTTTTGAACTTTAATTTACTATAATAACTATACAAAAAGGTTAATATTATTAGAATCATAGGTAGTATTACTAAATCTTAATTTATGTCTATAATTTAAAATTTACATGTAATATAATAATTTTAAGCATATTCTCATTTGCTGTCAATTGTTTTTAATGGCTTGGGACTATTCTTCTCAATATCTACTTCTTTGGCTATTATATTTTTCAGCAATTTTTTTGTAATACTATGTTTCCTTATGAAATTTGAAGTAAAATATTATAAAACGAATAGTATTGTCTCTTCTTTTCTGTATAATGATCCCCAGTTTATTTAAGTAAATCTGAAATGATGTCTATTTTTATTGAAAATATATTTTTATATGATGGTAACATATAATTTAAGATATCTTATTCTAAATTTTTGTAATTAGTATTTTCTATTAAAATAGTATTAAAGTTGTTTATTTATATTATCTTAATTAACAATAAAGAAATGAAATTATGGAATGTTTACTGGTATAATAGAATCTCTATGTAAAATAAAATCTGTTAAAGAGATAAAAAAAGTGAAATCCAAATATCCTGCTGAGATTGCATTTTCTATAGATCTAGAAAAGTTAAGTAAGGGATTAAAGATTGGTCAAAGTGTTGCAGTAAATGGGGTATGTTTGACAATAACCAAATTAAATGGGAGTATTGCCGAATTTTCATTAATTGGAGAAACATTAAGAAAAACATCTTTGGGTTCAACAAAGAAAGGTGATAGAGTTAATATTGAAAGAAGTATGAAAGCTTCTGGTAGATTTGACGGTCATTTTGTTCAAGGTCATGTGGATTGCACAGGTGTTATCCACGACAAAATTGTTAATACAACTGAAACAAAACTTATTATTAAAATCTCTAAAGAGCAAAAACAACCTTTTCAATATGTAATACGAAAAGGTTCAATTACAATTGATGGCATCAGCTTGACTATAGTGGATATGAAGAAAAACTTATTATCTGTATCTTTAATACCTCATACATTAGAAAAAACCACTTTAGGAATAAAATCGATTGGGGATATCGTTAATATTGAATTCGATATTGTCGGTAAATATATTTCAAGACTTTTACCAAAAAAGTAGTAATAACAAATTTCATAGTAAAATATATAATGACTACTGTTTTTTATAATTTGTGTTTGTCAACAGTAGAAGAAGCTATAGAGGCACTCAATCAAGGAAAATTTGTTCTTATTCATGATGATGATAGTAGAGAAAATGAAATCGATATGATAATATCTGCAGAAAATATAAAACCATCTCATATAGCAACTATGAGAAATGACGGTGGTGGTCTGCTGTGCCTAGCTATAGACGGAGGTATTTCCAAGAAATTGGGACTATTATATTTACATGATATTTTAAACTGTATTTCTCATGATCATCCTTTATTTTCAACTATGACAAATGGTCGTTCTCCCTATGGCGATAAGCCTTCATTCTCCATCTCTGTTAATCATAGAGATACCTATACCGGAATTACTGACTATGATCGTGCTCTAACAATTTCCAAACTTGCCTCAGTTTGCAAAAACATTGATTTTGGTGGCGTATCCGAATTTATCAAGAATTTTAGAACTCCCGGCCATGTTTCTCTATTGATCGCAGCAAACGGTCTTTTACAAGAACGATTTGGTCATACTGAACTTGCTGTTTATTTGGCAAAGATCGCAGGTTTAACTCCGGCTGTTGCAATCTGTGAAATGCTAGATTCTCACACTTTTAGATCTCTATCTGTTGCTCAAGCATATAAATATGCAGAAATAAATGGCCTTCCTTTATTAGAAGCTAATCAATTAAAGACATATTCGGTGATTTAAATTTCAATTGGTTAAAGTTCAATTAGCGATTGTTGTTTCTGAGTTTAATTATGAAATTACTGATGTAATGTTAGAAGAAGCAAAAGTTCATGCATCAAAGTTAAACTCAACTATTAGCCATATTTGCTATGTTCCTGGAACGTTTGATATGCCTCTAGTAATAAGTCATCTATTACAAGAAAGTGCTATTGATGCTGTAATTACTTTAGGTGCAGTTATAAAAGGTGATACAAATCATGATATGATAATTGCTGAAAATACGGCTAGATTGATATCAGATTTATCATTACAATATAAAAAACCAATTGCATTAGGTATATCAGGACCCAACATGACTATTGAACAAGCATGGGAAAGAGCTAAAATAGTTCCAATACGTGCAGTAAACGCAGCTGTGAATATGGTGACCAGAATAAAAAAATTAAATGAAACCAAACGTAGTCAAAATGAAACTATTATTATAAAATGAATATTCAGCTAACAATAATTAAAATAGAAGGTTATGGGCCATGGACATTAACCCTAGGTAGTGATAGAGAAGCAGAATTACAGATGCTTCAATCCGAGATTTATCATGATCTTCAAAATTTATTCTCAAAATATAATTGTCTAGTATTCTTCAATAGATTTGATGAATATTTTGTAATTACAAACACATTAACATTACAGAATCATATCTCAATTATAAAAGAGATTTCTCTTAAACATCCAGAGCTTTGTATATCTTTTACAATAGGGAATGGAAAAACTCCATTAGATGCAAATATTGATGCATATCAGGCAAGGAAAAACGGTAAATTCCTTGATAAAGAATTTCGAATCTATGGTGATGTATATGATCTTTCAGATATACCTTCCAGTTTAAATGAGAGAAAAATAAAAATACTTCATATTGACATAAGTGGTTCATCGGGCATTGGAAATCAAATCTCTCCTTATGAAACTACTGTTAAGGTAATGAAATCATATGTTCTTCTTATGGATAAATTCCTTAAGAAAAATTCATTAACTTTCTTTCTAGGAGGTGATAATTTTATGATTATATCTGATTTAATAGAAAAAGATGAAATCTCTTATTTATTAAATAGTATTTCTGATGAATTAGACATTAAATTTAATTGTGGTATAGGATTTGGAAATACTTCTAGAGAATCTGCCAAGAACGCTACAGAAGCTCTCGATTTGATAAGAAAATTGCGTAAGAAAGGACAAATTATTCCAATCTATGAAATTAAATGATTCTTATAATTAGAAATATCAGTATGTTATATGGGAAAGATTTACTTTTTATACATAAGGGATTTATTTGTATCAATGAAAATGGAATAATAATAGATGTTGGTAGGGAAGATGCATATCTTGATCAGTATAATTTTACCAATACAAGAGTTTATGACGGAGCAGGATTTCTTGTTATTCCTGGATTTATAAATTCCCATACTCATATAGCAGATTCAATAGGAAAGGATATATCAATTAGTTCTACTTTTGATGAAATGATCAATCCTGTTTATGGAATTAAAAAGAAAATCTTGAATAAAAGTATCAAAGAACACCTAAAATATTTTATCCGAACTTCTGCCATTTCTATGATGATAAAAGGTACCATACATTTTGTAGATTTTCGTGAAGGAGGACCTGAAGGAATCGAGTTATTGAAAGAATCTATACAAGATTTACCTATAAAATCCGTAATTTTAGGTAGAATAGAATATTATTTTGATTTAAAAAAAATACTGAAAAATAAAAAACAAACTGAAAAAGATATTGATGAAAAATCAGATAAACTATCAAAACCATCCTTGGAATCTCTTTCAAGAGTTCTGGAATTAAGCGATGGATTAGGATTAAGCGGGGCAAATGAAAATACTGATTATGCTCTTAAGCAATATAAACACAAAGTTAAAGAATTCAATAAAAATAATTATTTAATTCATAAAAAAAAAATAATTGCTATTCATGCAGCTGAATCCAAAAGTACTATCAAATTCTCAAAATTATTTACAGGAAAAACGGAAGTAGAGAGGATTATAAACTTTCTTAAACCCGATATATTGATCCATATGACACAGGCTAATTTGCAAGATCTCACTCTTGCATTACATAATAATGTAGGCATAGTATTGTGTCCACGATCTAACGGAATTCTTGGAAATGGAATTCCCGATGTCATAACTATGTTAAAATTAGGATTTAAGATATCAATAGGTACTGATAACATTATGCTTAATTCTCCAGATCTTTTGCAAGAATTAGATTATTTATGGAAAGTAATTAAATCACAATCATCACCTAAATATTATAATTCAATAGATCCAAAAGAATTATTAAAAATGATTACCGTTAATCCTGGGGAAATGTTTAATTTGAATTCTGGCTCAATCCAAATTGGAAAATGTGCAGATCTTTTATTTATTGATAAGTATCATGTAGACTTACAACCTATTCATAATATCTATTCTTCTATTATTCATAGACTTTCTTATGGAGCAATAAAAGCTATCATGATAAATGGCCGATTTATAAATGAAATTCCCTACTGATTTAAAAGTAATTATTAGTTCTGCTATGACTATAGACGGAAAAATCTCTTCTTATAGTGGTAATTCATGTATATCTTCAAAGAAAGATCTAGTACGCGTTCATAAATTACGATCTAAAGTTGATGCAATAGTAGTAGGTATAAATACAGTTATTATAGATAATCCTATGTTAAATATTAGATTTATAAGAAATAATAGGATATCTCCAACTCGTATTATTATAGATAGTTACGGTAGAATACCATTAGATTCTAAAATTCTAAAATCTGCTGCTAACATTAAAACTATAATTGTTGTTACAAAACAGGCAAGTAGAGATACTATAGAACAAATAAAGAAATTAGGAGCTTATGTCATAATAATTGGATCAAAGTTAGTAAATTTAAAAAGACTTTTCAAAATGCTGTATGATATGGGTTATAGAACAATCCTTATTGAAGGAGGCGGTGAATTAAATTGGTCTTGTTTGCATGATGGAATTGTAAATGAATTAATTATAACTATTGCACCAAAAGTTCTTGGTGGAAGAAATGCTATTACTCTTGTTGAAGGAAGAGGATATTCTACTATATCACAAGGGATAAAATTAAAGCTTACTAAAATTATTCAAAACAAAAATAATAATGAAATAACACTTTTTTATAACAAATAAAATACTACTACACTTGTTTTTCCTTGGATATTTCAGATAGTATTTGATCAATTTTATATCTTAATGCTTCTTTTGTATAATTATTGTCTATCATAGCAAGATTCTCATTACAAGTAGGACATTTAAAAAAAGATTCTATAGCTAAATCAAATTTTATTCTTTGACATTCATTATTTCCACAATGATAAAATTCAGATGACTCTTCATATTCTAACCTTTTTTGTAGTCTATCAAGAATTTTTTTTTTCTGATTGTCTATGAAATTATCAACTTGATCACTTTTTGCACGCCAACGATAAACAAACCAGCCTTTCTTTTCGTCTTTCACTCTAATTCCAGTGATTAGTGCTTTTCCAAACATATCATATAATACTTTTCTAATAACATTGATTCTCATTCCTGTTGCACCAGCAATTTCTTCATCAGTTGCATCCTCCGTATTTAAAAGTGCTTTAGCAACCTTCTGATATTCTTCTCCACCTATTAAATTGGATATTTTTGCAAAGGATTCTTCATTATCAATAGATGGCATAAACAATATTATATTTTGTCAGTCAGGTATTATATATTTACCGAAGACTTCAGTTTACTATTTTAAATAAACTATAATTTATTAACAAATATTGATATAAGAAAATTGAGCTCCATTTATTTAGCAACCTTATATGTATCTAAAATGGAAATTAATGCTTTCTGAAATTTCGATTTGATGATTTTTTATAGTTATGGTTTTTTTTCTTACTGTTTTTATAATTATGTTTTGACCATTTGTTAAAAGGTTTATTTTTATTTAAATAATTGTGTTTTTTAAACTCTTTTTGGATTTTAGGTATCGGAATGCCAATTTCCTCATTCAGTTGACGAACATTATATTTAGTACGTTCCAAAATTTTTTCAAAATCAGAAATTTTTTCAATCGCGACTAGGGATATAGCTTTCCCATCAGAATTTGCTCTTGCAGTTCTACCGATTCTATGAAAATAAGTTAAAGGGTCTCTAGGAATATCATAATTAATAACGTATTTTATGGAAGGGATATCTATTCCTCTTGCTGCAATATCTGTAGCTACTAGAATTTGCTCTTGTTCATTTCTAAATTTATGCATTGCATAATTTCTTTGTCTTTGAGACAGGTCTCCATGTAATGCAGTTACTTTTAATAGTTCTTTTTTTCTTAAATTCATTGCTAGTTGTTCAGCTTTTTGTTTTGTAGAAGTAAAAATTACAATCTGATTATTATTACTCTGTTTAATTAAATCACATAAGTGATTATATTTTTCTTTTTCATTTATAATTAAATACATTTGTTCAATGGTTTTTAATGTAATATCATTTTGATTTACTGTAACGTGTATCGGATTTTTCATATATTTTTTACTAATTTCTATTATCTCTGGAAATATTGTTGCTGAAAAAAGACACAATTGTTTTTTATGTTTCAATTTTGACAATATGTAGTTAATGTCTTCGATAAATCCCATATCTAACATTCGATCAGCCTCATCTAATACTACAAAATCTATTGAATTCAAGTATACTGTTTTTTGTCCTATATGGTCAATTAATCTCCCAGGTGTAGCAACAATAATGTGAACTCCTCTTTCAAGTCTAATAATTTGATTTCTCATATTTTGTCCTCCATAGATAGCAGCCACTTTTGTTTCTGTGTATTTTGCAAGTTTATTCATTTCTCCTGCTACTTGAATTGCTAATTCCCTTGTAGGAACTAACACTAAAGCTTGTGCATCTCTTGTATTTTTCATTTTCATTAAAATAGGTAATGAATATGCGGCAGTCTTTCCTGTTCCCGTATGTGCTTGTCCAATTACATCGTTTCCTTGTAAGATAATAGGAATCGCTTTTTCTTGAATAGGGAATGGTGTTGTATATCCATTTTCTTTTAGAGCTAATAGCAGTTCTTTATTTAGTCCCAATTCATCGAATAGTTTTGTCATTAAATTTCACTAGTTTAATAAACAAACTTTCATCTTATCTAATCTAAATCTTTTGCATATTCTTAAAAATATATGTGACATTATTAAGTAATCAATTTAATTAATTTATGTTAAAAAATGATAATAAAATAAGAAGATAATACAAACACTAATACGACTGCTTTGGCATTATTACGATGATCTATTTAATGATGGCTGAAGATGAAGAACTAAAAGAAAAAAAGCTACGAGGTTCTGGAGGCTATGTTATTGCCAGAGTTTCAGATTATGAGCAAAAAAAAGGGAATCTGGGTGGGCCCGAGTTATTTATAGCAGGAATTGGACGATTACCAAAAGACAGAATTTTAAAATATTATTGCAATAAATGTGAGAAAGACTATCCATCATCCCCTGATTTAAATTATGAAAATCCAAATGAAGAAGTCGGTGAAGGGGTTGTTTTAATTGAAAAAGGTGAATACAAATGCTCAGTTTGTAATGCAGTTCTTTCTCAATATCGTAAATTTAATAATGAAACCCCTCCTCCTAATAAAACTCATTCTTTCTCTCAATTAAAGTCATCAGATGTCACTAAATCTGTAAATGGTGTTTCAGATTCTTCATCCAAAAATAAAAGTGAATCTGAAAAACCTATACTGTCCTCTAACACTTATGAAGAAAATACTTTGGATTCAATCCAATCTGAGAATACAGATACTAAATCTACTAATGTAACTATCGCTAAAGGAAAATATTTTCCTATTCAGTCAATTATTGGAATGCCAGTTTATGATCATGAAGCTATGCTAGTAGGGAATGTTCAAGAAATCGGACTTAGAAAATTACTTAATGGTACAATTCAAATTACACTAAAAATTGATAATCGCGATAAGACATCTGAAACTAATGACGATGAATTGAATGATGAAATTAGTTGGTCTGATATTTCTAAAATTGGAGATATTGTTCTAGTAAATTGGCAACAAAAGAAAATATTATCATCTAGTACTTCTATAGATAAAAAAATATGTGTTGCATGCCAATACCACAATGAATCAGAAGCTCTTTATTGTGAACAATGCGGTAAAAAACTAGAATAATATTTTTCTTTTAATTTTTAAGTATGGTATGTTTTATTTTTCTGATTTCTTAATCCTATTCGAACATCTACTGCTCTTACGCCATTACCTTTTTCCAATACAAGTAATGGATTCATATCAAATTCCTCAATTTCCGGAAAATCATTAACTAATTGTGATAGTCGTTGAATACTTTCTACTATTCCGTCTATGTCTGATTCCTTTTCTCCTCTTGTTCCTTTTAATAGCTTAATAGTTTTTATAGATTCTACCATTTCTTTTGCTATGTATTCATCTATAGGAGCTAATCTAAATATTACATCTTTTAGAACTTCTACATATATTCCACCTAAACCAAACATTATTAATGGTCCAAATTGTGGATCTCTTTTTGCACCTAGAATTGTCTCTTTTGCAGAACCTATCATTTCTTGAACTAAAACACCCTTGATCTCTGCTTCTGATTTATACTTTTTTACATTTGATAATATTTCACTAAATGCTTTTTTTGCTTCTTGCTGATTTTTAATTCCAATCTTGACACCTCCGGCATCGGATTTATGAATGATCTGTGGAGAAACAATTTTCATAACAACTGGGTAACCTATTTCTTCGGCTGCTCTTGCCGATTCTTCTTCATTTGTAACTAGATTTTTTTTAGGAGTTGAAAATCCATATGCTTTTAATACTTCATAACCTTCTTCTTCAAGCAAATTAGTTCTATTGGATTTTATCACATTTTCTAAAACAGTTCTTACTTTTGTCTTATCTACCTCAAATTGTTTTGGGGGCGTATCTTCTTTTTCAATCCATTTACTGTGTCTAAACATTGCTTCTAGTGTTCTTATTGCTGGTTCTGCATACATAAAATGAGGAATTCCTCCATCCGAAAGAATTTTTTTATTTTCTATTCCTTCAGCTAATCCCATCAAGGCAGCTAACATCGTTTTTCCAGAATTTTTTGATGTTTTTATTATTGTTTTTGCTAATTCATTATAATCTAACGTTGCAGATGGCGTACACATAGTAACAACTGCACTAACGTTGTTATTGGATAAAACTTCAACCAGAACTTTTTCAAATCGATTAAAATCTGCGTCTCCAACTATATCAACAGGGTTTCTAGCAGATCCATGGGGTGGTATAACTTTGGCTATTTCCGATTTTGATTTAGAAATATCTGCCATTTTTAATCCATATTTTGAACACGCGTCTGTAGAAATTATGGCTGGTCCACCTGCATTTGATACTATGACTACTCCACCATTGGAAGGCGGTATTGGTTGTTTAGCAAAAGCTGTAGACATTTCAAATAATTCTTGCATGGTGTCTACTCTTATAACTCCTGATTGTTTTAACAAAGCATCATATGTTTCATCAGAACCCATCAAAGCGCCAGTATGTGACATAGCTGCTTTTGCTCCTTCAAGTGTCCTACCTGATTTTAAAACAAGAATAGGTTTCTTTTTTTCTTTTGTTATTTTTTTAGCTATTTGCATAAATCGTCTTCCATTACGAATATCCTCTAGATACATGACAATTACTCTTGTTTCATCATCTTCGGAAAGTAATTCCAATATATCATTTTCATCCATATCTACTTTATTTCCCATACTAATTACTTTTGAAAAGCCTATTCCTTGAGCTATAGCATCTTCAACAGTAGCAGCACATATTGCACCACTTTGTGATACTAAAGCTATCCCTCCAAATTCTGGCGTGATTTTTAAAAATGTAGCATTCATCATACTGTTTTGAGATAAACTCATTATTCCTAAACAATTTGGACCAATTATTCTTGTTCCATATCTTTTACCAATATCTCCAATTTGGTTTTCAAGTTGAGCTCCGGATTCATCAACCTCTTTAAATCCTGCAGAAACTATTATTACTCCTTTTATTTTCTTTTTTCCTATTTCTTCCATTACTTGAGGAACGATCTTGTTTGGAGTAGCTATTACTACCAAGTCAATGTCTTCTGTTATATCTAAAACGCTTTTAAAAGCAGTGATTCCAAATACAGTTGGATTAGATGGAGTAATAGGATATATTTTTCCTTTATAACCATTAATGATATTTGAAAAGATAGCCTTTCCCACTCCTGGCTTTTCAGAAGCCCCAATTACAGCAATTGAATTTGGATTAAAGAAAATATTCTTGGAGTCGTATGGTGATGATGAATGTGAATATGTCATAATTATCGTTTCACAAATTCATGGTTATATGTATTCCTGTTATGATCTATTTTGGAGTAAATTT
>DASVFI010000210.1:0-43494 GCA_036380115.1 Nitrososphaeraceae archaeon
TATTATACCATAATTATAGTTATTTAGGATTTTATTACCTAATAATAAAAGCTAAATACAAGGTAATAGTAGTATCTTTATAAAAGATTCTTATTTTTTGCACCACTATCGGTATTTATTTATATAAACTAAAAATTTCAAATAATAAAATCGTTCTCTAAAAATGCTATAAAATCTTAATATCCTAATGATCATATATACTAGTAATTGAAAATTACACTAGTAATTGAAAATTACCTCGATAATTTCTTATATTTTTTCATATGCTTCACTAGGTTTTGTCATATATGTATTGGCAAGAGCAATTCAACATACTCTATCAAAATAAAATAATTTATTGAAAATTAGAAAAGATTATCTTTTTGGATTTTAGAAATGGGTGTCAGAGGCTACAATAATATCCGTGAACCAAACTGCGAAATACTATTGCCTATAGTTGTAGCAATAATAGTAAAAGCAGGTAGAATAAAAGATTGTTGATTTTTGGGAGTTATAGATTTATCTTAGAGGTGTGAGAGACTAAAGCCTTAAATTTAGAATTGAAATAATATCCTTTTACTAAAAAATTTTTGGATATGATTGGTAAAATCAGCTCGATATATTTACATTTAGTTCATCAAATAAAATGATATCCTATTCTAATTAATTTATTCAATAAATGACTATAATGATAGTTTATATTTATCTTATTGTACTTATTTTATAAAATCAACTATTACAACTTTATATTCAAAGAATCTTTATGGATATGACGTATTTCAGATATAATAAACTAGAATATATGTAAACATTGAATAAAATAGTATCAATAAAAAATACTAGTGCAATATTTTTAGCAACTATACTAGTTTTAGGAACAATTACTCTATTCTCACCATCATTTATGACAACAGCAAGTGCACAAGGCGGACAATACTATGGAATGGATGATAGATATGATAGTTATGAACCAGAATACCCATCCGAATATACAAACAATCAATACAATACATATGAACTAAGAGAATACCGATCGTATCAACCTGATTACAAGCCAGAATACCCATCAGACAACAACTACAAATCCGAAAAAGATAGTAGTAGTAGTAGTGTCAGTATAAACAAATTAAAATGTATCAATAACAATGTAAATATCAACGGTAATAATACTGGAAATATCAACCTTGGCAATAAGGGTACAGCACAAGAAGGAGGATATTCAAACGCTTATTCATCTGGTGGTAGTGGTGGATATGGTGGTGAAGGATATAATGATGGATATGATAACAAGAAAGATAAAGGCATTGATTGTATAATTAACAACAATAACAATAATATCAATATAATAGGTGGTGGCGGCAACGTAACAGATGGCGAAGAACCAAAACCAACATGTGGTGAATGCTTTTCTCGATTAACCCAACCATTACAAAACTCTTTTAATATGTTCTTAAATGATGAAGGAGAAATCATATTAAGTCCAACTTTAACAATACCTGCTAGTAGTATCAGCGACCTATGCAACTTCTTTAACACTGTAGACCCAATACCATTAACTCAGACACAAATAACTGCATTTATTAACATGTTATTACAAGAATTACCAAGTGGCAGTACTATCCCAGGTGCCCAAGCTCAGCTTCAAGCCTTAGTTCTCTGTCTGATAGAAGCAGATATAATAGTTGTAGTATAGAACATTGAAATAACTACCACAAAATACAACTCCATTTTTTTAATTTAATCACAACATGAAAATAGATTTAAAAAACTTTCTTGGAATCATATAAAAAGCTAAATACAAGTTATAGAATATCTATAGGGGACTCTCTTTTTAGAATAGCTCTAGGTGTTACTACAATAAAATTAAAAATAATTCTAACTAAATGTTATTACAATCTAAGTAAATTAATGCTTAGAAATATACTAAGAAATACTAATGTCTTATTCTTCCTTATGATTATATGAAAAATTAGATAAATTTGTTGTTTAATTAGATATAGAGTGCTGACGGAAGGAAAAAGTAATAAAAAAAAGTCAATATCGTCATGGTTATTAGCAGAACCTTTTGCTTATACTATATCTTCTTTACGGATATTAGATAAAGCATCAAGTATTTTATCAAGAGTTTTTTTAATTGGTATTAGAATTTTTCTTAGACTCATTTTAGGAAAAAGAAAAAGAGAAAAATTACAATTTTACCATAGACTATACTTCCGTATTAATATTAGTTTTTCATTTTATTTGTTTATGTTTCTTTACAAGATTATTGGAATACTTAGGCTGGGAAATCCCTCATTTGTTAAAATTAATGTTCCTAAATATAATTACAAAGTGTATTGTCCTGTCACTGAGGATGATTATATGCATATGACAACGAGAGAAGATGACATAATAGAAAAATTTCAACCTAAAGATGGTGGAATAGTTGTAGATGTTGGAGCACATTATGGTCGCTATTCTTTAATAGCAGCAAAACGTGTCGGACCAAAAGGAAAAGTAATTGCTATTGAAGCAGACCCAGAAAATTTTGATATGCTAAATAAAAATATCAAATTGAATGAGTCATCAAAGGAGAATGTAATTACTCTTAATTATGCTGCAAGCTCAAATCAATCAAAAGTTAAGCTATCTATCCCAGAAAAACAATCAGGAGGTCAAACAATATACAGTTCAATAATACCTAATAGAGCTGCTGCAGAAAAGTTTGTAGAGGTAAATGCCAATACGTTAGATAATCTATTACATGAAAATGATATATCTCTAGAACGAATCAATTGGATAAAGATTGATGTTGAAGGTGCAGAACTTGAAGTTTTAAAAGGTACTTCAGAAGTGCTATCTAAAAGCAAAGATATTTCTCTTTTAATAGAGATTCATAATGTGGATGATGAAAAAACTCTATATGAACCAATAATGGATTTATTAAAAAATTATAATTTCAAAATAGAATTTGAACAAGTTTATGAGACTGGTGAAAGACATATTATTGTAAGTAAACAACAAGTTAATTGATTTTGTAAAAAAAATACAAGCAAATTTATTCAAGAATATTTCATACATCAATATTTGTCAAATAATATTGATTTACAAAAAGTTGTTGATTATAACATAAATGAAAATCAATTTGCAATAGAATATACAGCTATATTCGAAGACGGAACTTCTGACTCTTATATTGAAAATAAAATAATGAAAACAACAGTAGGAATACTTCCTAATTGGGTCGAATCTATAAAAAAAAGAGAGGAATCCAAAAGAATAAAATCAAGCCATGGTTAATTCATATTAATTAATAAAAAAATTTTAAAATAAATTTGCAATAAATCAATTAGAATTCTATATCTAGTTAAAGACAATATGGTATATGGCAGAATATAGATAAAACCTTTATTTAGAGAATTTTTAAATGATTAGAATAAAACTTATGGCAATAGTCTCACATTTACATTTAATCTCAATTAAACGATAACAATAAAACAAATATTTTCAAAAAACATCTAAAATGATATCCCTTAAAGTCTTAATGGAGTTGTATTGAATTTCTGGATGAATGTAGTTGACCAATTAAAAATTATTTTAATATTTTACAAATTATTTTACTTTTAAATACAATAAGTTTCTAATAATAAAAGCTAATACAAGTTATAGCATATCTATAGTAGACTCATATTTTAGAACCGCTATCGGTATTACTCCCGACGGGCCCGTAGTTTTCTAGGGCTCACCATCTCAGGATATAAACTGGATATTGAAATAAAATACACCTTATTTATCTCTGAATGTATAATTTCTCTTTAACCCTTATAAAAAATGAAAGCTAAGAAAGAACAATATGTGCGAAGGATATGAAATTCCTGAAAAAGAAGTAATACCTAATAAAAAACTAGTAGAAAAAGAAAAACAATCTAGTCAAGAAGAAAAGCCACTAACGGTAACTGCTTAATAAGCACTAAATTAATCATTTTTATTTATCTTGTCATTAATCCTATATGATATTCCAATATTTACATAAAGTAAAAAAAGCAAAAACTATTTTTTAAAATCTTTCAGTTTATAATTCTTGTTGTTGTATCTTTCCTATATTCAACTGGATTTTCTATTAACTTTGAATCATATTCATAAATAAATAACCTTTATAAAGTTATAAAAAAATATACTGATGACTATTCTAAAATATAATTTTAGGGTGGAATTAAAAACCATTTCTTATAGTTTTTATTTGCAAATAATTTTCTGAATGGTTTACTATATTCATCTTATCTTTTCCTATTACATTATACAAATATAATTAAATTACATATATAATAATACAAAAAACAGGAGTAGAACAGAAATAGTAAGTAGGATACTGGATGCTACAAATAGAGGAGCAACAAAGACAAAAATTATGTATAGAGCTTTTCTAAGTTATACCCAATTAAAAGAATATCTTCCTGTTTTGATAGAAAATAACCTCATAAAATATCACGATGAGACTGAAACATTCTGGACTACAGAAAAAGGATTAAAGTTTCTTAAAACGCATAATGCAATTGGAGAATTATTACATACTACAATTGGAAAGGACGACGAATCAATTTAATATTTTTCGATATACTAAAACATCTAAAAATTAATTAATCATTTTATTGATATTAATTCAGAATGCCAGATTGTGAAATGTGTGGTAATAATTCGGACAAATACTATACAGTCAATTTAACAATAACTTCTGACTTAAAAAATGAACAATCCTTTAAAAGAAATAGTACTATTTGTTCAGAATGTAAAAATAAAATAGTAGATATGTTTTCAAAATTTGAAGATGAGTATTTTTGATGAAGATTCGCAGAAATATAATAATAAACTTGATTATATAAGCGGTTATTGTATTATTTAATAAATTAAGCTGCAACAGAAGATTCAGAGACTATTAAATCATTGCATAGATAGACTAAGGTGATAGAGGATTATAACAATAACCACAAAGCGATACTATTTTGTAATATTCTAAATAATCAAAAAAATAGATGGAAAAAAATTTAGGACTTTGAATCTCCAATATTTTAACACAGTTATAATTCCTATAGTTAAAATACAAGGAAGACAATTAATGGGAAATGTCATAATAACAATGACTAAAAAAATCTTATTGATAGATGATGAACCAGACCTCACTTATACAATAAAGAAAATTTTAGAAGACAATGAATTTGAAGTGGATACTTTTAATGACCCTATTTTAGCATCGAATTATTACAAAGCCAATTTGTATGATTTAATAATTCTTGATATAAAGATGCCAAAAATGGATGGATTTGAGCTATATATTAAATTAAGAGAAAAAGACCCTAAAGTAAAAATCTGTTTTTTAACTGTAATTGGAACGTTCAATGAAGAATTTAGAAAAATACGATTGGCATTGGGTAAAACAATCAATGAAGACTACTTTATTCAAAAGCCAATCCAAACTGAAGACCTAATTAAAAAATTAACTTCTATAATGAATATCTAAAAAAACAAACGAGGACAGTTGCCCTCTCTAATTCATCGTTATGTTAAAATAAATCTTTTATATTATCTTATTAATTTCTATAACAACAGACTCTTATTATCGCACCGCTATCGGTATTATGAGATATTGTAGAATCATTTAATTTTAGACAAGATAAATTGATTAACTCATATTCATGCTATCCGTATTCATACTATCATTATATAATGTAATTATTCCTAATACAGTTAGAATTCCTACAATAGCAAAAGCAATGCCTATAAATCTTGAAATCCATACTCCTTTTGACCATATCTTTTCTCCAAATATTATTCCAGCAAATAGACTCATACATGCTATATTCATCCATCCTAATGCCACCATCAATAGAAAATAAGGCCAACAGCATCCTAAGCAATATAATCCATGATACGTTCCCATTTTTATTGCTCCTATTGTTCCATTATGCCATCTTCTTGAAAAGAAAGTTAAAGGGGATTCACAATATCCAATACATTTCTTTTTTAATGATGTAAATTGATATCCTCCAGCGATAATTAGAATTATACCAAATAAAATATTGGCTTGATTATTGGAAAGATATTCTAAGACAAAATTATTTGTATACAAAGACCATCCAAAGTATAAAATTAGTCCTACAATTGTCCAAACTACAATGTATGTTGCTGTAAATAAAATTGTCTTTAGAGAATAGATGGTTTTATTCTCTTTAGAGATTAACAAAGTATTAGATTTGTCTTTTTGTATGATTATCTTATTGTAAAGAAGAATCATAGGTATTATAGATGGAAACATCATTGCAATCATTCCAGAAGTCCAAATTACAGTGAATAATGAAATGTTTAAAAGATTATAATTTACCATCATCATTGTATTCATCATTGTGTCAGTAGTAACAAAAGAAAGAATCCATGCTAAACCAGAAGTTGCAAGAAGAGATAAAATGATTAATTTTTGAATATTATTCATGGTAATAAAAAATGTAATGATAAATAATTTTTTTACTTCTAATTTTTAATTATTGTTATGTATTGTTACGGTCCTTTGTATTCTACAACTGAATAAAATGCATTCTTGCCAGAATCATCAAAATTTAAACTTGGTGTACTAATACGCATTATCTTTGTTTTTGCTGCTTCTGCAATCTTCCAAATAAATCCTTTTGGCAGTTGTATCTTTGTATCCTGTTCTTCTCCAGTTACAGGATTTACAAAACTTTCAACTTGTACATCCATTATATTAGGAACAGAGAAACTACTTTTCTTTCCATCTATCTTGACGTTGATATCTACAAATTGAGGTTCAAGAAAGTATTTTATTGTAGGTGCAAAGAGAGCAAAAGGACCTTCTCCTTTAGCGTTACCTGAAAATATATCAATTAATGCATGTTTTACATTATTGTCTTCTGATGCTTTTTTAGTAATATAAAGTTGCATTGTGCCATTTCCTTCATGTATTGCCTTAGGCCAAGAAATTGCGCTAACTACATCCAAACTATCTAATTTTATATCCCCATAATTTCCTTCTCTTATATGATATAATACTAAAGCTCTACAAAAGCCATAGGTAGGAAAAGCATCAAAATTACATGGACAGCCATAATCACAATTACATGTTTCTACATAATCAGCTTTTAAATGCCAAGAGGGAATTTGTGTGGTAGATGTGGATTCCATTAACAATAACTAATTCTTAGTTTGTATAAAAGAATATCCTTATGTAATTCTTGATATTCAAAAAGAATTCATTCAAGAAATAGTATTTTCTAATTTTTGTCCTAATAGTACACCAGAATAAGCAAAATTATCTTTCATTATAGCCTCAGTATACTTTGAAAATAATGATTTGTAAATACACGAGCCATGCATAGGATACACCATGTTTGGAGATAAATTTTCAAGTCTTTTAGTAGTATTTCTTACAGGTTTCTCACTAGCAAAGATTCCAGTACCTCTGTAAAGATTAATCATTGATTCTGAAATGTCTTCATCTATGACGGACTTATTGTTTCCTGGTTGAATAAATAAATCAGATGTAAATAACGACTTTGTAGTTTCTTCAATTATCATCATACTATCCCAATGATGAACATGTGGTGTCATGATGAATTTGAATTGTCTCTTGCCAGTCTTTAGAATATCATTATCCCAAACTGATATATGGCCTACAGGAACGTTATACCATCCCATTATATTGAGTCTTGAACTTAAATCGCTGCATACTAACTTTGCATCAGCAGATTCTAAAAATTCCATTCCTCCCCATTCATCACTTTCAAAATGCAAAAAGGACACATATGCCAATTTTTGCAAAGGGATAACTTCTTTTATTTTTTCTTCTATTCTTTTATACATACCTATAGGTCCAGTATGAATTAACATAGGCTTTTCATCATCAATTAAAAATTGATTAAATGTTATTCCAAAGGTATTTACAAATCCTGAAATTCTATAAATTCCATCAGTAATTTCTGAAATATCAACATCAATATCTTTAATAGCGTAATCGGTTCTACTGACTTCTCTCATCAATAAAATACAAATGGCTGTAACTAATATATTTCATAGACTTAAATTATAAAAAGATGTACAATTTTTAGCTTGATAATATTATTCTATTATGAAAAGTTTAATTAATAATTAAGAATATGATTACTAAAAAAGAGAATTCTAACTAATGTTATAGATATTAAAAATAAGTTTCTAAAGATAAAAGCTAAATGCAAGTTATTGATAGTAAATCTGCAATAGACTCTTGTTATTGCACCGCTATTGGTATTACAGTATTATGTACTATTTTTTATTAGTTAATATCATCTCCTTATTATATCATGAAAAAGAGAGAATAAATTATTCAAAGAATTATCAAATTTAAGTTAAGAAATTATTTCATATTTTCATATCACTTGAGCACATGGATATTTGAATTCTTTTTGGAATTCTGTGAATAAAAGAGAATAAGCTAAATTGGCAGAGTTACACCATTTTGGTTTATTTATGCCAACATCAACATAAATTACTTCAGCAAATACTAAATCTAAAGAAATAGATAATGTCATTATTCCAATGCTTATTGCTAGAATAAGGAGAATATTCACTTCTACACTATAAATATCTAATACTATTATAAACTTTCAAATAGTTATCTAAAAACTAGGTAAGTTATTTCATATTAATAAAATAGGAATTGTATTGAAATTTCTTTATGATTCCACCGAACCCGTGAGCTAGTTACTATAAATGGTTTCAATAATATTTTAATAAATCATAACAATTTTAATTGATAATATTACCTAGTAAGCATTCGATTTTTGTATTTTATTAAAATGAATTTATTCAAATTTCCATATCATTCTACTGAATATAGTTTCCTCCACAACGTCTATAAGGCGACCAAATATCTTTTCGGTAGAAAACCAATACGCATAGCTTCTAAATAGTTTGTTTGTGATTATTTATTGGCAATATATGGCTAAGCAACAGCTATTAAATCAAGAATCACCTGTTTCTGAAGTTCTAAATAGATATAAAAAGGAATTAACAAAGAACATAGAGCGACAAACCCCAGCTCCCACTTTTAGTATTATTAGGGAAGAGTCAAAACAAGAAGCATCCATTTCTCAAATAATACGGACGTATGGAAAACATTTTAACCAGATTAGAAACCGATATACCGACGGACTCGGAGGAAGATGTGTTATGGGTCTCATCATGTCTTATTATGGGTGGGATGGTAAATGTATCACTAATGCTGAAAGAAAATTATATGCTGCATTAGTCGCATTGCGACGGGCAGGTATAAGTAAAGAATTACTGATAGAGTTGAATGATTCTGGTGCGACATTCGACGATATAGCTGATTACCTGGACAAAAATTTGTGGATTGGCAAGTAACAACAGGTAATCGTCAAATTCATCAAATGGCGGTCTTGGATGAATGGGAAATTTTCACACGATTCCACCAAATCCAAAACTCTAGAAAAAGCTAAATATATCTTCGATTACAACGTACAATATGACAGAATCAATCGTCTGTCGAACCGAGCATACAAATCCCGACAAGCACAATCTCTTTGCGTTATTTTTTCTTCACCTTGTTTCTCAAATAGTCACTTAAGATTACCCTAACAGTTTCTGGTATGGTCTCAAGATATCTTTCTCTGCGTTCATTTTCTAAAACTTTTACCATTTCTTCAGGTAATGATAATAGCAAACGTTTCATTGCCATGTTTATATCAATACATATCAATAGATATCTTTATAAGCATTTGCTATAACTATAACACATTGGCGCACAATAATCAACAAGAGATATCATTGTTATCGAAAACAGAATTAGAATGGTTATTAGGAAATAAACAATTATCAAGCAGTTATAATCATAAAATAAAGAGTCAAATTAGAAAAAAGATAGAGAATTTTGAGAATTTTGAATTACCTTTACTTTTAGAAAAAGGACTGATATCTTTATCAACTGTTACCAAATTCAGTAACGGCGCTACTAAATTCAGTAACACCCAAAATCATCATACTACGAAAAATGATGAAAATCAACGAATAAGTGCTCAAAATCAGAGCCTTGGGCGAGATTTCCCGTGTGATTCCACACTTTTGGACTCGCGACCTTTTCCTTACCAAGGAAACGCTCTACCAGGCTGAGCTACCAAGGCATAAGGGACTGATGTACAATTAGATTCTCGAAATCTGAAGTGAGTGGGGATAATATAAATGAAGATTTGATATTAAGTTTTTGAATAAAAATCAGAAGTTTATCCAATAATTTAAGAGAATTTAAATTTGAAATTAATAGTAAATAATTCATTTCAAATGTTATCTATTATCGAATTAGAAAAAGATGGTTATAATACATTGATACATTTCCTTTTCTATAAATCGATCAATAGAATAAAAATTGTCAGTATTTTAATTGTAAGATATCAAATAAAACGAAATCTATTATAATAGAAAATAATTATTTCCTTACTAACCATAACCTTTTACATTTGAAATATTATATCAATTGTTATAGTGATTTTTTATTATTGTTGGTTTTAATTGTTTATTATGAACACCATCACAAAAAATGCATCGATTGTTTATTTTCTGCAACAAAGACCTATATAAATAATGGATGATAATATTAACATCTCTTTAATAATAGATAAATATAATACATTGTTATTTAACATAGTTAGATTTCTTTTGAATATAATATAAGTAACTTAAATATTCTTGTTAATTAATTAAAAAAAATTATTATCTCTATTATATTTAGGAAAATCTAGAAATTTCTAATTTCTAGAAAACATATAAATAAAATAATTGATTGGTAAATGTTTTTGATGGAAGAGAGCGGAGGACAGCATAAATCACAAAAAATAAATTCAAAGAGCCCATCATATTGTGACCAATGTCATAAGGACTCTATAATTTTTGATAATTCTGCAAATGAATTTGTTTGTTCTTCTTGTGGATTTGTAATTAATAATGAGTTATTAAATAATGAGAATATGCAAGGCTACCTTATTCAATCAGATTATAATGACAGAGCTAGAACAGGAATGCCTGAATCTTTAGCCGTGCATCATAAAGGATTATCAACTTTAATAGGTATGGGCGATACCGATGCCAGAGGAAAAGCTTTACAACCAAAACAAAAAATGGAAATTCAAAGGCTTAGAACATGGAATAGCCGATCCCAACTTAATGATTCAATATCTAGAAACTTAGAAAAAGCCTTAAAATTTTTAAATAATTTTGGAGACAAGCTTTGTGTTAATCATGCAGTAATTGAAAGTGCTGCATATATTTATAGAAAGGCTGCAGTTAAAAAATTAGCTAAAGGGCGATCTACGATAGGGCTAGTAGGGGCATCCCTGTATGCAGCATGTCGAGAAGCTTCAACTCCTAAGACTATTTTAGATATTGCTGAAATTTGTAATATATCAAGCAAAGAGTTAATGGCTCACTATAAACTCATATTAAATGAATTGGATCTTCATATTCCTGCTACCAAAGGTCCAGACTATGTTACCATTATTTGTAATAGGTTGAAGTTAAGTGAAAAAACTAAAAGAGAAGCATTACAAATATTTTCTAAAGTAGAGCAAAAAGGTATTTCAATTGGTAAAAATCCTCGAGCAATAGCAGGCGCTGTTATATATTTAGCCTCTCAGATTTGTAATGAATTTATTAGACAAGTAGAAATTTGTCAAGTGGCTGATATTTCTACTGTTTCTCTAAGAAAAAGATGTAAAGAAATTAAAGCTTTAATCGAAGTGGATAATATACTTGATATTTAACAATTAGATTTTACATATTTATTTATCCTAAGAAAGTAAATTATAAGAGGAAAAGGTAAAAAGATGTTTTTATGTCATCTATAGACTGTTTCCGGCCAAATACCAATTCTCCTGTGAATTTTCATCAAATACAACTATCACATGTTCTGCTTTTGTTTTTAAAATCTCAACTGCTAAATTTGTTATTTTTTCTGCAAATAATCTTTTTTGTTCTTGTGATCTACCTGGATACATTGATACAGTAATTAAAGGCATTAAATTATTTTAAAACACCTCTTAAATAAACTAAATTAATATTAAAAACTAAATTATTTTTTTATTTACAATTATTATTAGTTTAAAAACAACATAATAAGATTTCCGGAAGTTGTCTTACGATAATCCAAATAATAAAAATAATTTTTATTACTAGCAGAATATCCATAATTATCTATCTTTATGCTTATATATTCGTAGAAAATAGCTTTTAATATCGATGCTCAGTGTTGAAGAATGGAAAAGATGGTTCTTATATCAACTAATTGGTGAAGGAGTCCATAATGCGATTTACCATGAACAAATTTTAAAAGAACTTGGAAAGCATTACGATATCAATTTGGATAGGGCATTGAGAGATTTAATTGATGATGGAATAATAATGTTAATTGAATCAAAGAAGAAAAAGAAGTATATTGTAAATTTTGAAACTCTATCTGAGGCTCAAATGATAATGAGTATTGATAAAAATACAAAGGTTCAAAAAGAAAAAGCGAAGAAAATTCATGACCATGATAATGTTAATTATATGGATTCAGTAAATCAAAAAAAATTCGTTCAACCGTATTTGCCAGATCCTAGTGGTTATATTTATTGGTTTGATAATGAAGAATATAGAAAATTTAAGAACCAAACTGTTTATAGAATATATTTTAAGGAAACAGACCGGATGAATTTTGCTGCACAATTAATAACAAAGCCAGTAGGAAGTTCTAAAATTATTCATATGGGATCACTTAATGATCCTAATTCATATATAGCTCGTTTATGGAGAGCAGTAATATCTGTTTCAGAAGAAAACAAAGAAGGAACTTTTATACTTCAAAACATACAAGATAGAGATAGAATTGCATGTGGGAATAACAGGCAGAGAGGAAAAATTGCACTATCTATTTTCAAGAAATTGGGATATATCCAACAATCTGAATTCAAGGGTAACTCTATTCGATTTAAGGTCAGTGGCAAGAAGCCATATTCAATAACTTTAGATGAGATCTTTAACCTCAAGTAAATAATTATTTCTTATTTGATGAATAAGCTCAGATGATTTTTGGCATATATATATATATATATATCTAGATCACCATAATTTCAAGGAGAATGCAACAATCTGAAGTGTCGTTGTTTATAGCAATGAAAAAAATTCATTTAAATTACCTAGATGATATGCAAAAATATACTTCCATACTATTATTTAATAGTTGTTAAATATTGGTTAAGAGAATAGATAGATAAGAAAACAAATCAAAATCCATATTATTGTTGATGAAGTAATCAAGTAAAAAGTGAGAATCTAATGTATTAGATGATGTAACCAATTGACTTAAAACATATAATAATATTAAAAATGCAATTACTATAATTACAAGGATTATTATTCTATATTTGATATCTCCAATTTTATTTTTATTTTGTATTGGTGCTTGTTGTTTTTTTTGTTGGTGAATAGGATTTTGACTTTTTTTTTCTAATTCCTCTTTTCTTTTTTTGGATTGTTTAGTATTTAGAATTGGAATTCTTTTTACTATAGAACCATCTAATTTAGACTTTTGAATTTCATACAATATGGTATCTTCACCTTGATTTGATTTTACATTAAAAAGATCAAGAGCTTTCGAATAGTCATCAAATTCTTCTACTGATGATGACCATTCTACTTCCCATGATTTGATATTTTCTACGGTAGAGTCTGTTTCATGATTGGCAGACATTGATTATAATAATATATGAATATTATTTAATAATTTACTTCTGCTAATACTAGTGACTGTTGATTAGAAAAATGCAATTAATTAATATACTTAATGAAAAAATGCATCGACCATAAATGCAATAAAAATAGCTGTAAGATAAGGACTAGAAAATTTAAAAACAGTCCATGACGCCTTTTCTGTTGGTTTTAATAACAACCATAAAGATAGGCCCATCATTATAGCACCAAATAAACTTGCAGTAATTAGATATATTTGTCCAAATTGATTAAAGAAGAATGGAAGTATACTGAATAAAACCATCATCAAGGTAGTTCCTGCAATTATTCTTACTGATTTTTTCTCTTCAGAAACTACTGGCAACATAGGAACTTTGGCTTTCTCATAGTCTTTTCGCACATGTAAAGCTAAACTCCAAATATGGGTTGGTATCCATAAGAATACAAGAGCAGCCATAACTAAACCTATTTCTATATTTTGTGTTGTTACAGTAACATATCCAATTAATGCTGGTGCTCCACCTGAAAATCCACCGAGAATAATATTGGATTGGCTTCGTCTCTTTAGCCATTTACTATAAACTACAATATTGTCAAATAAACCAAACAACATTAATAAAAATGCCCATATATTAATAAACCATGAAAATATTAATGCAATAGCAGTTAAAACCAAACCAAAGATTAAAGCATTATTTGGGGAAATTCTTCCTGATGGAATAGGTCTATCTTTGGTTCTATCCATTATAGCATCAATATCACGATCATTATAACCGGTAATGGTATCAGCAGCAGCTGAACCGGCCGCTACTCCTGCAAGAAGCAATATCCAGGTCAAAGGACTTAATTGTATATCAAATAAGAAAGAGGCAGTCAAAGCTGACCCAAAGGCAGTAAATACTAGCAAATACCATATTTTTGGCTTTGTTAATTCGTAATAATTCTTGACCCTATTGATGATGGGCACTTCACGGATCACTATTTAGATATCAACTCTCGTTATTAACCAACCTAATCTATCATATGTTTTATATTTATATTTTCAAACAACAATATTCAGAAAATATAAAAGTTAAAGCATATTTTTAGTTTTAAGCAATTCAGCTAAAAGTACTGCACCTTTTGCAGAACCCATTTTTTCATTATGGGAAAGCAATACATATTTTATACCATGATCAAATACCGTATCCTTCCTTAATCGACCAACAAACGTAGTCATTCCATCATTAATTTCTCTATCAATCCTTGGTTGAGGTCTCGTAGGATCATCATGAACTATTATATATTCACTTGGAGAAGAGGGGAGATCCTTCATTTTTATAGATTTAGAAAACTTTAACATAGATTCTTTTACTTGATCTGGATCTGAATAGTTTTCTGTCTCAACAAAGACAGTTTCAGTATGTCCATCCATTACAGGTACTCTTGTGCAAGTGCAACTGACTTTGATCATTGAGGAAGAAATTGAATCATTGACTAATGTACCTAAGATCTTTTTCGTCTCTACTTGAACCTTTTCTTCTTCTTTTGGAATAAAAGGTATAACATTATCTATGATATCAAGTGCAACAACACCTGGCGATCTTCCTGCACCTGAGAGAGCCTGCATCGAAGTCATAAAAATAGATTTAATTCCAAAATTATCAAGTATCGGCTTCAATGTAATTGCTAATCCTGTTGTAGTACAATTTGGAAGAGGACAAATGAAGCCTTTCCAATTTCTATTTTTCTTTTGTACATTTAATAATTTTATATGGTCATCATTTATTCCTGGAATTAGTATTGGTACATCATTTTCATATCTAAATGCAGCCGCAGTACTAATTACAGGTGTAGTCTCTGCAAATTTTGGCTCAATGATTTGAGCGTCAGAAGAATCAAGTGCGGTAAATATTAAATCATATTCTTTGGGATTTATTTCATCTACGCTATTTACTATCTTGTCTTTTATATACTCTGGAACTTGTTCCTTATTATGCCATTTTATAATACCTGTACTTTGATCCCGAAGAGCATCAATATACCGCTTGCCGGCAGATCTTTGTGAGGAAGCAACTGCTGTTAATTCAAACCAGGGATGGTTCTTTAGGGCAATAACAAACTCTTGTCCTACTGCACCTGTAGAACCTATAAGTGCCACTTTTAACATAATAAGAACTATTTCAAGGACTTTTTATAATCTTTATTAAGGTTTAAAAAAATATTTAGATAATTAATTATACCTTTATTATTGATACTGAAGTTTTGGAAAATTTTAGCAATATTAACAAGGTAATTCCTTTTAATGATATAGAAAAAGAAACTTCGCATAATCTTGATTCTTGTTCACATGGCAGCATATATTCAAGTATGAACATTTTAAAAGTAAAAATTGATTTTAGTTCAAATATAAATCCTTTAGGTATTTCAAGATTTGTTTTAAAAGAAATTAAGAAAAATATAAAGCAAATATCACATATATATCCCGATCCAAACTGTACTTTACTTAAAAAAAGTATTGCAGAATATATTCAATATGATATTGATCAAAATTGGATAAATATTGGAAATGGAGCAACAGAACTCATTCATAATTTTGTAAGGTGTCATTCGTCAAAGAATTCTATCATACCATCACCTACATTTTGTGAATATGAACTTGCATCTAAAAGATGTAAAATGAAAATTAATTATGTTCCATTGTCAAAAAAGTTACAGATAGAACCAGATTTAATTATAGAAAAAGTCAAAGAAAATTCCAACAGTTTGATTTTTTTTTGCAATCCTAATAATCCTACTGGCTTGGTAAACACTGAAGCGATAGAAAAAATCCTCTCTTCTATTAACAGTTCCCAAACAATTTTACTGGTTGATGAGAGCTTTCTTGACTTCTTAAATGATATAGAAAAAAAATCCATGATATCAAAAGTAAAAGAATTTGACAATCTAGCAATACTAAGATCTATGACAAAATCATATGGCCTAGCAGGGTTGCGTTTAGGTTATTTGATTGCTAATCCAAAATTAATTCAACAATTAAAATCACATCAAATAACTTGGAATGTAAATGGAATTGCCCAAATTGCAGGAATAGCAGCATTAAATGATCAAGAACACATATGTAAGACAAAAAAAATTATTCAAAAGGAAAGAGACTACATGTATAACAAAATCAACAATAAAGAAAGTTACGCTAATGCTTTAAGATCAGATGTTAATTTTTTTCTTATTAAATTGAAAAATGTTGATTCTACAATTTATCAAAAAATAATGTTAAATTTTCATGGAATCCTTGTTAGAGACTGTTCTACTTTTACTGGAATGTCTAACGACTTTATAAGAGTAGCTGTGAGAACACGTAAGGACAACCTAATGTTGTTAAAAGCAATTTATGATATTAATAACAATTTGGAGAAATACAAAGTTATTTAAGAATAAACTAGTTCTGAAGAGAAGGAAGATGAACAATTGTATTGAATGCTAAAGTATTAATGGTGCAAGGGACTTCTTCAGGAGCAGGAAAAAGTACTATTGTAATAGCATTATGTAGAATCTTGACTAATTTAGGTTACAATGTTTCTCCTTTTAAAGCTCAAAACATGTCAACAAAAATCCATAGTATTTCTAGCACATACAAAATATCTCAAATACAGGCTATACAATCGTTTGCTGCTAGGAAAGAACCAGAATGGCAAATAAATCCTATTTTACTAGTTCCCATTGGAAATGATAAAAGTAGGATATTTGTAGAAGGAAAATTTTACCAAGAAATGTCTGCAATAAAATACTATTCTGAATTTGTTTTAGCAAAAGGCTTTCCTATTGTATTGAATGCATTGAATAATTTAAGGGAAAAAAATGATATAATACTAATAGAAGGAGCTGGTTCTCCAGCTGAAATTAATATTGCAAAATATGATATTGCTAATATGTTACTTGCTGAAAAAGTAAATTCTCCTGTGTTACTTGTCTCAGATATTGAAAGAGGTGGATGTTTTGCTAGCATATATGGAACAATAAAACTCTTAAAAATAAAACACCAACGATTAACAAAAGGATTCATTATTAATAAATTCCGTGGAGATGAAAATATACTCGAAGGTGCAATAAGATTTATTGAACGTAGTACGAATATGATCAACTTGGGTATTATCCCTAAAATAGAATTTTTTTTACCTCCAGAGGATTCTCTTGATGTAATCAATAATGACAATTTAAAAAAAATAGAGAAATTGTATTCAACAAGACAATTGAACGAACAAATAGACTTACTAGCATCAAGTATTGAAAATAGATTAAATTTGGAATTTATCTTAAAGCAAATATTAAAAATAGAAAAATGATATCATTATTTGACTTTATCATTATTCTTTTAATATCTGTAACGATGGATTTGATATTTGGTGACCCCAATAACAAAATCCACCCTGTAGCCTGGTTAGGAAAGTATATTACCTATTTTATTCCCAAGATTAAAGACAAGAAAAAAAGAAATCATGAGAAAAAGAATGGAATAATTTTTACTACTATAACTATTACTTTTTTTGCTATTCTAATACAAAGTATCTTAGTCTATCTTTATAATATCAATATTATATTAATGATGGTTTTATCAATATTCATTTTGTATTCTGTAATAGCAATTAAAGGTATGGAAAAACATATCAATGCAATTACTATAGCATTACAAAATAACGATATTGAAAATGCTAGGAGAAATTTATCTATGATTGTGAGTAGAAATACTAAAAACCTTGATGAACAACATATTCTATCAGGAGCAATAGAATCTATTGCAGATGGTACAGTGGATGGAATTCTATCTCCATTATTTTATTTTTCGATATTTGGTTCTACAGGTGCCTTTATTTTTCGAATAATCAGTACTCTAGATTCTATGATTGGATATAAGGAAAAATATTATGAAAAAATAGGATGGATGGCAGCTAAAGCAGATACTTATGCAAATTATATTCCAGCAAGGACTACCGCAGTCCTAATGATATTTGCAGCAATTATTTCTAAAGCAGATTGGAAAAATTCCATTGATATATTCAAAAAAGAACGAAATCATACTATAAGTATCAATTCGGGTCATCCTATTTCTGTTTTAGCTGGTGCATTAAGAATAAGATTAGAAAAATTAGATCATTACTCTATAGGAGAACCGTTAGAAAAAATTTCGATAGAAAAATGCAAAACAGCCATAAAAATAATGAAAATAACAATTCTTGTTTTCTGTATGATTATTGCCATTCCCATTATACTTATTCTGGGCTCATTAAATTGGTGGAATTTTTTATTTGGTATATAATAATATTTTTTCCGTCTTTTCATTTTTAACAATAATTCCAATTAAAACTTACGATCTAAAATATGTAGCTAAAAATATGTATTTATTTCCTTTAGTAGGACTTATAATTGGTATTGCAATAGGATTTTTATCTTCTTTAATATTTGCTTATCTTCCTAGCTTTGTACTAGGATTTATCATTACTGCAACTATTCTAGGAATAACTGGTCTTCATCATAGTGATGCCTTGTCTGATCTTGCTGATGGATTAATGGCTAAAGGATCCAAGGAATTTAAACACAAAGTAATGTCTGATCCTCGAAATGGCACAGCCGGAACAGTAGTCCTAATTTTCTATATAATTGGAATGATAATTTTTGTTTCTACTATAGAAGACAAAATAAAACTGGTTTCTGTTATAATTATAGCTGAAGTTCTATCGAAATATAGTATGGTTTTACAATGCCATATTGGAAAATCTGCATGGATAGGATTGAATTTAATATTTATAAAAGAAATGAAACACAAAAAAAAATTTCTAGTCTCGAATTTAATTTTAACAATAAGCTTAATACTTTTTGGGTTCAATTTATACTATATGATAGCAAGTTTGTTAATAATGTTAGTAGTCAGTCTAGTTCTATCATTAATAGCAAATAGATCATTTGGTGGAATATCAGGAGATGTAATTGGTGCAACTAATGAAGTTTCAAGGTTTTTTATTTATCTATTTTACTCAATTTTTTAAAGAATTGACAAGAAAACTGACACAAATTTCTAATAAAAAAAAAATTATTGCAATAATTATGTGTGGAGGAGAAGGCAATAGGATGAAAAGATATTACAAGACAGAAAAACCATTGCTAAAGATAAAAGATAAAAAAATAATTGAATATGTTATTGAAGCTATAATTAAATCTGAATGTTTTGATGAAATTGTAGCTTGTGTAAGTCAAAGTAGTATAAGAACAAAGAAATTTTTACAAAAATACAACTATAAGCATAATATACATATACAAATTATAGAAGGTAATGGTAATGGATATTCTTCTGATTTGTCATTTATTATAAAAAAATTTTTTGATTATAGTATATTTATAATATCTGCAGATCTTCCTTTACTTTCACAAATAGATATATTAGAGATCCTAAGTAAATGCGATTTTAATAAAACATGCAATACCATCATATTTGATAAAAAAATTATTGATGAAATAGGCATTAAACCCAGTATTGTATTTGAATATAGAAAAAGAAATTATTGTTATTCAGGTATTTCTATCTTTAATCTTAAAAAAGAAGAAAATTATGATTCTGAGATGGTTAAAGAAAGATTTGTAATTATAAATCGTATTGGAATAGCTGTAAATGTCAATGAGAAAAAAGATCTACATCTTGCTAGGAATTTGGTTAAAAGTAGAATATAATAAAATAAATTAAACCTTAAATAATTGAGTTAATCCAAAGGATTTAGCAAATTTCCATTAATTTTTGCTCTACCTCCAGATCTCTCAGCTAATAATTCATTACAGGACTTGCAATAGATATTAGAAGTAGTGTGAGAATAAACTATATTTTTTTCTTCACAATGTGAACACTGAATATGAAGAAAATTACTATTTGGTTTTGGTATTAATATATTTTCTTTCATAATTTACAATCACTTTCTTAGTATTATGCGCCAATTTCTAACTTTCTCATACGCATACCTTCTCTCATTGATTTGCTTTGACATGTTTTACAAGTATATCTTAAAGTAATCTTTTTAGTTGTTTTAGCGGTTCTTTTTAATTCAGGAAATTTTTGACCTCCATAGCCTTTTTTGTCTTCTGCGTGTCGTCGTGCACCCAAAGCTGTTTTTCTGTCTTTTCCTTTTTTATAGATACCTACTGCTTGAACTGTATGACTCTTACATTTTGGACAGAACTTGCGCATTTCCTTTTGCATCTTCATGTTTAACCTTTAACATGCTAGGGTTATTTAAGGAAAACTAATATATTTTAATTCTAACTCCGAATACCATGTATACCTTATTATGTTAACTTATATGATGATAATACTGAATTTTCGAATAAGCAAATCTATCTAGTTATTATTTTAATATGTATTATAATCAAGTAAATATTTGTATAAATTTTAAACGCTTATAAGCAACCTTTTTCTAATCATTAAAAGAAAATGGACATATTTGGTAATTTAATACAACAAATGAGTATACCTATTAGTATGGACACCTTCGGCGTTTGGATACCATTGGCATTTGGATTAGCAGTAGGTCTGGCATATGTAGTAGCATCCGGTTTAAGACGTCCAACATAATAATGAATTAATTTAGAATACCTTTTTTCTTTTTGTTAGAATACGTTTAGTATTTTTTCCAAATTAGTTTTTCTTTATTAATGTAATAGAATCTTCATATTTATCAAATTCATTTAAAAAAGATTTTAAAGTCAATATTGGAACAATAGGAACTCCATTAATAAATCCAAAGTTAGATGAATATAAGGTTAATATCATAGGAAGAACTTTTGTTATTGTCTTTTCTCTTTGAAACCAAAGCATGGTCCTTCTTATTTGTTTTTCAGCATACATTGAGAGACTTGTTTTATTATTATATTTCCAATGTTTACAATCAATAGTAATTGCAAAATTATTCTTTATACCAATTACATCTAATTGAGCTCTAGGTTTAGACAAGACAATATTAACTCTAGTACTATATTCAAATAGATTCAAAAGTTCAGATGCGAAATATTCAAAATCTTTCCATGATAGTAATTTGGAACATTCGTGAATATCACAACCTAACTGTATTGATAGTAATGAGGCTTTAATTCGATCTATGTCTGAAAATAAGAGTGTCTTTTTCCCATTTTTTTCTAATAAAGATCCAATTTTATGTTGAAATAAAAATTTTAATAGTTGTTTTAATACAGTTACATTCTCAATTCCTGTTTTTGATCTAAAATCATTTAATGTAATTTCAGTGGTCATACATTGAATCGATTTTAAAAGAATGTTTGGATGAATATAATCAACCAATTCCTTAAAGACTCATATATGATAACAGTAGTTTTTACTATTTGTAAAAATATGAATTAATTTTTATATTCTATTAATCTTGAAGTCTTTTTTTGGTGTTTGAATATTTAATAATACCTGTTTAAGTTCATCATCAGTTAATGCACGATTAAGTCTACCTGTGGATGCAGCATTTATAAGATAATTTTCTACAGCAGCAGCTAACTCTGGTTTGACTATTCTAACATTGGCTAGTCGCTGTCTTGCAGATGGTTCCAAGAGCACTAGTAATACTCTTTGTCGCATAGCTTCACCTTCTGCTTCTCTCTTTCGTGCTTCTTCATCATTAGGATTTTGAAAAGAATTAGACATTTTTATATTAATTTATTAAGAATATCTACCCAATTCAGGCTTTGTTTTTTGTAACTCTTTATGAAGTTCTGTTGCTATTCTATCTACTCTTTTCATTCCATCATCTGATATTATTCTTCCATTATTTTTCTTAACAATATAACCGGAACTTTCCAATTGTTTTAGACCAGTGCGTATAATTCCTCCACTAGCATCCACATGATGAGCAAGATTATATCCTCTTTGTTTATTTCCTCCATATTTACTTCTTAAATCTTCAACACTAACAGGTCCATGAATATAGACTTTTCGTAATAGTGATGCACATCTAATGTACCACCAATCTTTATTTTGTGGAATTTTTTCACTATGAGGACCGGTCTTTGTAAAATACGACCATGAAGGTGGTTCAATTTTTTTATCATTTTTTAAATATGTAGCTACTTTTTCAATAAACCTATCAGATGGAACATCATAAACTTTAGCCATTATAGTATCACAATAATTCTTAAACCCCTATAAATCCTTATTCTCATCAAATCTAAATACAACTTTATCAAAGTAATTTTCTATAAACATTGTTGCATAATAGACATGTTATTCTTAATGCCTTGATTTTTGATCGACCAATTCTAACCCTACAATTAAATCCGGGAACAATGAACTGTTTACATTTTTTACAATATAATTGTCGTATATCATAAGGAAGTTTTAGTCTCAGCCTTTTTGCAATTTTTTTTGCAATTTGAGCTTGACTATTGGCCAATTCATAATCATCATCTATTTTTTGAAAAGCATTTCTAATCAATATCAAGATTCTTTCTTGTCCCACTAATTTTGCCACTTGTTTTCCCAAAATTACAGTATTAATAACTATATTAAAATAAAAATTTTTTCTTTGAATAGACATTTAGAAAAGAATAAGATCATAAATATATTAATCAAATATTAAAGACAGGAAATCTAAAAGATGATATTGATATGTCAAATTTCTATAATATTAGCGGAATCTGCACTTGAAATTATCCCAAAAGAATTAAGAAATAATTATTTAATATTGAATTATTTAAAAAAAGTCGACAAATCTGCCAATGAAGTTCTTCTTGATAAGAGTTATCATTATAGTGCAATGAGAGCAGAAAAAATTGAATCTCTTTGGAAAAGAGGTCGACCAGATCTTGTACATATATGTTTAATGTCAGTATTATCAACACCTCTTTTTCTGAGAAACTTAGTAAATGTATATGTTCATACTATAGACAATAAAGTAATTTTTATTGGTAAACAGGTTCGTATACCAAAATCATTCAGAAGATTTGAAGGATTAATGATAAAATTATTTCAAGAAAAAGAGATTAAAGGAAATGTAAAAGATGATAATAGATATAGATATTTATTAAAGATTGAGAAAAATATGACTTTTGATAATTTGCTAAATAAGATTATTCAACCTGACAAAGTAATAGGATTTTCAAGTACAGGTATATTAAAAGATCTAAAAACTATTGTAAATGAAAATATAGAAATAGATAACAAAAAATTAGCCTTTATAATAGGAGGATTTCCCAATGGACAATTTTCTCAAAATATAAGAGAAAGATTTCACATGACTTATGCTATTACAAATGAACAATTAGAAGCCCATGTTGTTATTTCTAGATTAGTATATGAATGCGAAAACCGTTTATTGTTATTATATGGTCACATCTAATTTTTAAAAGAAAGATTTTTAAAAAGAACTTTATACAATAAATTTGTTGTAAATGAGTCAACAAAAACAGAATTTTTTATTCTCGATACAATTAATTGCATTTTTTTTTATATTAAATCTTTTATTATTGAATCCAATTGATGATGCTTTTTCTGATGGTTTATTCGAAGAAAAACTACCTCCTGCTTCTGTTGGTGATAGAGAAGCCAGTCTCTATACTAAAATTAATCCCCCGATTTTGACCTCAGATAGCAAAGAAAATGCATTTTTTGAATTAAGATTATTTGATGCAAAAACTGATGAAACTATTAAATTTGTTTCATATTTTATATCAGTAGAAAAAGATGATCAGTTATTGATGAGAGATCTTTTTCATTCTCCAGACGGTCCTTTAAAGTTAAAGATTAATCCTACTGTCAGTGGATCTGTGAATGTTTTTGGTTCTACTGAACCTTTTCTTGGTGGATGGACTAGTGAGACAGGAGATATTACCATTAATGGTCCGTTACTTTTAGAAGGAGGACTATACCACTTTGCAATAGAAATATTTGGAATAGATAATCCTAGAAATATATTTACACCGGAAAATGCTCCAAGGTTTGACTCATGGCTTAGTGTAGGTGATGTATACAGAGAAGATATAATCGACAATGAACAAAACTATAATATAACTCTAATATCATATTATGACCAAATTCAAAATTTTGAATATGATTCTCAAGAAAGTAACATGTCATGGATAATGCCTTTCAATTGGGATTTAAAACGAATACAAGACAATAATATTTTTGTTCACGAAGAAATAAAGATACCCAAAACACTCACAAAGTTTAGTGAAACAAATGCTTTCGATGCTTTAGTTAATGGAAATCCTTTGGTTGGAAGATCAATAGCATTAGATCCATTTACTGAAGAAAATAATTTTATAATCCATTTATTGCTGAATAAAGCAGATATTATAAAAATTGCTGAAACGATGAATAATAATACTAATAATAATAATAATAATAATAATAATAATACTGCTAACAAAATGACTTTTAGTCTTTCTCCTGCAGAACAGAAAATAGTTGAAACTACCTCAGAAGTGGTCTCAGATATCGGAGGTATTCTAGTTAAATTCAATTGGGATGAGCAAATTTTATCCAATCAAGATACAACTCTACAATTAGAATTTTCTGATGCTCTTTCGACTGAAGAAATAAATGGAGATATCAAATACGACATTATAGTTTATGACAAGTCAGGTACTAAAGTTGTTACAAAACAAGATTTGATTGCAAATGATGCAAAAGATTCACAAATAATCAAATTCCCCTCAAAGGGAATTTACCAAATAGAACTATCTATAAAAGGTATAACCTATCCAGACTTAGCTACTCCTGACGAAACAAGAAATGGAATAGCAAGGGGAACCGTAGTAGTAACTTAAAATTTTTAACAATTTATATATCTTTTTTTTCTTATAATGAAAATGGTAAGTTATTATAGTTTATAGGTGATTTAACAAACTTATGAAGGTTCAATTTGTCAATCATCTCGTTTGTTTAAACCATTCTGATAAACAGATCCGTTTAAAATTAAATAATCTAACTAGTGATAATAAAAATGAATGTATTGAAGGCTTTTTATATTGTACTGAATGTGATATAAAATATCCAATTATCGAAGGTATAGCAATAATTGTAAAGAACATTTCAGAATATATTCAAAATAGAACAGAAATGTATGGTAAATGGTTATTAAATTGTAGCTCAAAGGAAATGAAGGAATATTTAAAGGAAAAGGGAAAATCAATACTTTTGCCTAACAGAACTAGTAGATATGAAGACGGTGGAATTTGGTATATGCCGTATAAATGGTTTCAACAGGATAACCACAAGGAAGACAGATTAATTAAATCTTTAAAGGGAAATCCAAACCCTAATGAACTTTATGACCGTATTATCAATAGTATCAATCCAAAGATAGATGGAATCGCTCTCGATGTAGGATGTGCCATGGGTAAAACTACATTGCAGCTTGCTAAGAAATTTTCATTTGTAGTAGGAATAGATCTTTCGTTTTCATTCATAAAGGAAGCTCGCAAATATATGCAAGAATTCAGGCAGGGTAATGCAGAATTTTGTGTAGCTGATGCAGAATCACCTCCTTTCCATCCAATGAAATTTGATCTTATAATGACAATTAACCTAATTGAGTTAGTGGATATAAAGAAACTATTATCTTCGTGTCATTGGTTATTAAAACCACAAAGTGATATTATAATAACAGATCCCTATGATTTTAATAGAGAAAAAATTTTGGAGAAAAAATATGATGCTAGATCATTTAGAAATCTTATTGAAGAAAATGGTTTTGAAATAAATGAATCATATTTGAAAAAAGAAGCTTTCATTCCATGGATATTGAAAATAAATGAACGAACTTATTTATTTTACTTTGTAGACTTCATTAAAGCAAAAAAAAGATCAAAGCACAAATTGAATCTAGAATAAAAGATTAAAAACGAATGATTTGTTACAAAGAATATAATAATATTCATAATAATAGAGGATTAATTCTAACATATGTATGAAAGCATTATTTTTAAAGACCGAAAAAAGTTATCTCCTAGATATATACCAAAAGAGATCACTCATAGAGAGAAACAAATAGATCTTCTTATTAGAACATTTATAGATATAAAATATGATCCAGATGCATTTCCTTTAACGGTTCTACAAATAATTGGTCCTGCAGGGATAGGTAAAACATCTACTGTAATGAAATTTTCGGTTATTTTGGAAAATGAAATGAAAAATAGTAAAATAAATATCAAAATAGTATACATAAATCTAAAATTACAGGGTGGAAATAAATATGCAATTTATAAATATTTATTAAGCTGTATAGCTCCAGAATTGCCTGCACAAGGTCTTAGTGCAGAAGAAATGCTAAGACAAATGCTAGATTATTTAATTATGAATAATACATATTCTTTAATCATACTTGATGAAATAGATTATCTAATCAAAATTTCAAAAGAAATAGGTATAATTTATGACCTCACCAGATTGAATGAATTTGATCCTAGCAAAAAATGTAATGTAAAAGGAGTTATTTTTATTGCTAGAAGTACTGAATTTTATGAGAAATTAGACAAGGCTGAATTGAGCTCAATGGGAAGAGCATTCATTGAATTTCCTACATATACAATTGAGCAAGTAAGTGATATCCTTATTAGACGATCAAAAGAGGCCTTTAAAGATAATGTTCTTGGTACGGATATAATCGACTGGATAGCAAAAATAATAATTTCGCCAATTGTTAATGGAGATATTAGATATGCCTTAGATCTACTATCATATGCAGGAAATCTTGCAGAATCAGAAGGAACAGGACAAATATTATTAGAACAAATTAGAAAAATCAATAGACAGATATATAATGGAATTACTGACGAAGATATTAAAGAACTATCGAATAGTGAAAAAATTATATTGCTTGGAATGATAAGAGGATTGAAGATAAAAAATAAGGACTACATAGATTTAAAAGAAATAAGAATACAAAGTTTGGAGCTTGCGGAAAAATATAAAGTAAGAAAAATAGATGTAGAAAATATCTTAGATGATCTTGCAGAGAGAAAAGTTATAAAAATTATCGCTTTAAAAAAAATTAGTTTAATATCATCGTCAATAGAGAACCTTGAAAAGGTATTAATTAGTAAAATAGATTCCAACTTTGATTCTAAATGAATGAGATACATGATATTAAAGATATTGTAGAACAAGGACTAGGAAGCCTTGGAAAAATAAAAATATTAAGAGCATTATCAGAAGAAAAAAAATTAGTAACTATATATGCTCTTCATAAAAAAACTCATCTTAAAAGAGAAGATATAAAGAGAAATCTTGCTGAATTAGTTAAAATAGAATGGGTAATAGAACAAAAAATAGGAAATAGTGTTTACTCCATCAATAGAGAAAATAAGTATGTACAAAAACTCGTATTATTTTTTTATGATATAGGTTATATCACTAGTTTATAATTTTATTCTTACATTTCGTACTCAAATTTTCTCGAAAAAGGGATTTAAAAAGAAAATAGTTCTGCAATAGAGGAAATAATTTGTTCTAATATATAAAAATTACTTATAATACTTTAATATTCCTTAAATAGGCAAAATAAGATATTGAAGATAATTTATTATTGGTAAATTAGAAACAATTGATTTTAGAAAAGTGTTGAAAAGATAATTGATGTAAAAATTATTTTTATTCAGCCAATAGGTTAAGATAATGATGCAATAGATAAAATCAAGAATATGATTAGAAATTTAAATCAAGTAATTCTAATTCTAGTTCTATTTTTAATAAGAGAAATAAAGTAAATTTAGACATTTATAACCATTCTTTTATTCTTTGACTTTCAAAACTAATTTTTTGCTCATAATATTGTATAGATGGTTCTTTTAAAATTGTTATAGGTCCACCGCTGTTGTAAAAATTCGTATCAATAAATCCTGCTTTTCCATCTCCCGTATCCATAAAACAAAATCCTGTACCATCAAACTTTATTATGTTGTTCGGTTCTTCTGTAATGGTATTTATTTTATTTATTATTTGAGAAGCTACAGACCTTGCTTGACCTTCTGCAAATATACCTGCTTTAGGCACAGATACAGCATTGTTTATTTTAATTTCAGTAACATCCCCTATAGCAAATACATCACTAAATTTTGTTTTTAAAGTAAATTTGTCTACTGATATCCAATTACCTTCTTTCTCTATTAATCCCGAAGTCGATAGTACTGAAGGTAAAAAATGAAATGGTATTCCAATGAGTATAGTGTACTCTTTTTTTTGCTTATTATTAAATTGTAGGTAATGACTATCCACTTTTTCCAATGAAAAATTTGGGAACATATTTATATCTTGTTTCTTCAAAAGAGAAATTAAATCAGAATTGGGTTGTTGTCCGGCTACAGGAAGTGGTACTCTAGAAGGAAAATAAATATCTATTTCGATTTTTTCTCTTCTCTTAACATTATTACGTAACAGTTTATCAATTATAAACGCAGATTCATAAGGTGCAGGCGGACATTTATATGGAAATCCCATTATTGCAATAGCAATTCTTCCTTTTTCTAAAGATAGAATTTTTTTCCTTAGACAAGGTATATTATCTTCATCGTATAAATTAAAACCATTGTATTCATTGAAACCAGGGATTACATCTGTAGTCAATTCAGCTCCTAAAGCAATAACAAGAAAATCATAATCAATAGGAATACTATGATTAATTGTTTTTATTTTTTTTGATTTTACATCAATCATGGTTACTATATCATGAATATATCTAATACCTTTCGATTCTAAATTACCCAGAGGAATTCGAGAATCTTCTAAAGTTCGTCGTCCGTCCAGTATCCATAAATTTGTCAATCCCATCATGAAGTAATCTTTTTTATCTATAACTATAATTTCATGAGAACTATCCAAGTTTTGTCTTAAAATATTTGAAATACAAAGTCCACCAAAACCGCCTCCAAGAATTATTATTTTTTTGCTCATAGACTAGTTTTTTAATTTTATAATAAATATTTTTTTAATTTTTATACTAGATTATCACTAGTGAAACTAAATGTTAAGATATTATTTAAAAGGCCATTTCTTGGTCACTATATATCGAAAATGAATATATGTAATATATATTGAAGACAACCAATTAAAAAATCATTCTATATATTATATATTTTTGATTTTTCTTTTATGTATAATTTTTACATATTCTATTTTAATCTCATATAATATTTTATCTCTAAAGACATACTCATATCTTCAAATTTAATTTTTATATTATATTTTCAGATAAAAATATCAGGATTCAATTAAATTACTTTTTGGGAACCTTTAAGAGAAGGTTAATATGTATATAATTTGTATTACGATTGTCATTTCTAAAATATCGTTTAGGTAGATTAAGAAAATTTACAAAGAATCGCATTTTTCTTATCTTTCGATATATTTTTTTCTTATATGTAAAATTCAAGCTCAAGTTAGGATGGTTATAATTCTGGGACGTATAATCATAACATTAAATAACATTCAATAATAGAATTATTAGTTAGTATAACGATGGATTACAACAAATTATGTAAATCTATATTTGCTTTGCATGATGACATAAGATATGCAGGAGTGGTAGATGAAACTGGCACTCTTCTTGCCGGAGGAATGAAAAAAGGTATTGATTCAATAGTAGATGTAGCAGGAGAAGAGTTGTATCTGGCTCAAACAGCTATTCGAAGATCCATGAGAGAGAGATTTGATCCCACTATGGGAAAAGCAAGATTCTCTTATATTGAAAGAGAGAAAATTTCTATAATTACATTATATTTAGATAATAAGGTAGTACTAATTACTATGGAACCAAATATTGATTCCCATACGGCAATAGACATAGCTGAAGATTCTTTAGATATGGTAAATGGAAAAATTGATGTTTAATAATTAAGTATTATTATTTTGAAATAGGTTATTTTATCTTTTTATTTTCAATTCTAAATAAATGGACAAATAAAAAACTCTATTCAATAAGATTATGCATAGATTTTAAATCTTGTTTAAATTCGTTTAGTTCTGATGGTACATCAATTGAAATAGCATCTTTTAGCGACAATGATCTACCGGTATTTGGATTGATTGACTCCTTTTTCTTGTTCCACACATGAGAATTAAACTCTATTATTTTTTTGGTATATTTTTCAAAATCATTAAAGAAATCATCTGACTCAGGAAATAACTGAATATGAATACTGTCTGTAGAATAAAGTGTTTTCCATAACTTTTCAGTAATGAAGGGACAAATTGGCGCAAGTAATAACAATATTATTGAGAAACACTTATGAAGTGTATATAGTGACGATAGTTGAAAATTCTTATTCTCATTATCGTATACTCTTCCTTTAATCATTTCAACATAATGAGAAGCAAAAAGATTCCAGGTGAAATCTCTTATGCTGGTTGCAGGAATAAAAAAGTTATAAGTATCATATCCTTTTATGCATGTATTTACTAATTTATCTAATTCAGATAAAATCCATTTATCTGTATATAAAAGATCAATCTTTAAAGAATCGCTCAAAAATTCTTTGGGGACTTTAAATGATGAAAGAAACCTACCAAGATTCCATAGCTTCGAGAGAAATCTTTGTGAATTAGAAATACTTTGTTCTGAGCAGCGAAAATCTTGGCCTAAATTAGTTTCGCTTGCTGACCAAAACCTAAATGTATCTGCACCATACTTTTGTATTATTGGAAAAGGATCAATAACATTCCCTTTACTTTTACTCATCTTTTTACCTTTTTCATCTACACCATAACCCATTATCCAAACATTAGGCCAAGCTAATTTATCTGTTAATTGATAACATCTAAGCATTGTATAATAGAGCCAAGTTCTTATGATATCCTTTGCTTGAGGTCTAATTGTTGCTGGATATATTCTCTTAAAATATTCATCATCATTAGAAAATTTAGAAATATATAAAGGTGTAATACTCGAATCCATCCACGTATCGAATGTCTTTTCTTCTCCAATAAATTCATGGAATCCACAATTTGTACATTTATCAAAAGGGGGTTTTTCTTTCCATGGCTGGTAATAGGAACCAGCTTCGGGTACTGTTGCTGATCTACAATTTTTACAAAACCAGAGGGGTATTTCCGTGCCATAGAATCTTCTTCTGGATATAGGCCAATCAATCGAAACTGCATTTAACCAATTTTTTAAAATTTGTTTGTGAATATTAGGAAAAAAGTTGATTTGTTCAGTAAATTCTTCAAGAATTGGAACATATTCTATTTGTTTAAGATAATAATCTTGTAAAGGTATAATTTCGACCGGAGTTTTACTTCTTTCGCAGATAGGTGTTCTATGCATAATTTTTTCTTCTTTTTCAATAAAACCTTCACTTCTCAAGTCATCGATTATTTTTTCTTTTGCATGTTTTAATTTTAAATTTTTATACTTTTCTGCAGAAGTAGTAGTATATCCATTTTCATCAAGGGATACAATTTCTTTGAGATTTAAGTCTCTAAAAATCTGAACATCATTGTGATCACCATAGCTACATACCATAACAACTCCAGAACCAAAATCGAGCTTTGCAGAATGATGAGTTAGAATCGGAACCTTTCTATTAAACAGAGGTATTATGACTTCTTTTCCAATTAAATGAGAATGTTTTAGATCTTTTGGATTCATTATGACTGCTTGACAAGCAAAAAGCAATTCAGGGCGCGTCGATGCTATTACTAATTTTTCTTTATTTTCATCATCAACGACGCTAAAATACATGTATACTAGATTTGTAGGAAGATCGTCATAGATTATTTCTGCATCTGCTATGGTCGTACCACAATCAATACAGTAATTATTTGGCCTGTTTGAAATATAGATCAATCCTTTATTCCATAAATCAATAAAGGTTTTTTGAGTTAAAGTTCTAAATGTTATTGAATCTGTTCTGTAATAATTTTTAAAATTTCCGCTTAAACCAAGATTTTTCATTATTGTAATCATTTCCTTTTCAAGGTCATCAAGCGCGGTCTTGCATAATTCTAAAAATTTTTCTCTAGGTACTTGTCTCATTCTAACGTTGTATTTTTTTTCTGTGTAAATTTCCACTGGAAGGCCATTCCTGTCAATCCCAATAGGAAACATTACATTGTAACCATTCATTCGTGCAGTCCTAGCAATCATGTCTATTTGAGCATAATGAGCCGCAGCTCCAATATGCCATGGTTTTCCTGATGGATACGGTGGAGGCGTATCAATGACAAATACACTATTATCATTATCATCATTCTTTTTTAAGGTAAAAGAATAAAGATCTTCTAAATCCCATGATTTTAAAATTTGTGATTCAATTTCACGATTCCAGGATTTTGTATGAATTATTGGCTCCATTCTCTATTTTATTTTTAATAATTTATATGGTTATTAACGTTAAGATTCTTCCATCATAAAATAAGTCATATCTGAAGTATTAAAATAATAATTATACTATGGATAATAAATATTATAATTGCAATGGATGTATATATTATAATTATTACACATTAGCTAAAATATGAGCTCCTTTATTTACACCTTCATAAATATAAACACCTAAAGCCTCGATATTTTTTGGCATTTTTGGAGCTAAAATTCTTATAATTTCTTTAGATAGATTTTCTACTGTTGCCTCATCTGGTAAAATATAAACAGTAGATTTTGGCATTTGTAAATCAAAATATCCTTGAGGTCCATTGAACCGTACATAATAGTAAAGATCATCTTCTTTGAATAAATATTTACTATTTATAAAAAATTTGTGATCTAACTCATTTATTGCTTCTTTTATTAACCTTTTAGCTTCACTGAAATCAATTACTAAACCATTTTCCATTTTACCTATAATTTCTACCATTACAGTAGATGTATGTCCATGAAGAATGGAACATTTTTTAACTAAAGGTAAAATATGAGCGTAATCAAATGAAAGAGAAGGATCTTCAATAAAGATGGATCCAATTTTTTCATATTTTGTATCAAAGAAAAATATTGATTCAAATTCGCTCAACTTGCCTGCATATTTTGAAGAACCTATTGCAACTATTTTCAATTCTGGATGAATATCTTTTATTTTATTAAATTTTACCAAATCACTATGTGAATCTATAACTTCTATGTATTTTTCATCATCTGTTTTAAAATCTACAGTGATACTTTCACCACCAGGAAGGTTAATTTGAGAATTCAATTCATACTTTTTTCCAAGAAAATTCAATAAATTTGATAAAGATAATTGAGTTCTATTTGATAGATATTCACCTTTATTATTAAGATATTTAATATCATTTTCAATAAGATTGCGTTTTATTGACAATATGAGAAATATTTGATTTCTATATATAAAAATCTAAGCCCATATATGAGATTAAGAAAATATTAAAAAAATGGTAAAAAATGAAGACAATATTTTCCTTTAAAAAGTTACGAACTAAGAGAGAAAGATAAAATTAAAAAAATAATTATAATGTCTCTAAAATTATAAATATTATCTTTGGAACTTTTAAAAAAAATCATTGATTCGATTAATAGCTGTATTGAATCAGAAGATTATTTTGGTATTGCATTCTCAGGAGGAATTGATAGTTCATTGCTTGCGAAGATTTCACAAAATATCTATAAAGAAAAAGTTATTTTATTATCAATAGGTTTTCCTTTTTCCCATGACCTTGAATTCTCTAAGAAAATCGCTAATGAATTAAATATGATGCACTTTACACATGAAATACATAACGAGGAATTCAATCTGATAGCAAACAAGGTTATTGATAATCTAAAATGTAATAACATTTCCCATATTGAAAATTGTATTGCATTTTATTTTATATCTATTCTCTCTTATTCACATGGATGTAAACTCATTTTAACTGCCAATGGTTTTGACGAATTGTTTTGTGGTTATGACAAATATAGACAAATATTAGCACAAGGCCAAGAAGGACTAGAAAATTTTATGGAACAAAAAATTACAAATGAATTAAATCTTGTAGATGAAATAGATAATTTCTCAAAGGAATTCAATGTTAAAATTAAACAACCTTTTTTAACTCCAAGCTTTATAGATTGTGCAAAGAAAATACCCATAGAGAAGAAAATATTGAGTGCCAATGATCTTCTTAGAAAACATATTCTTAGAGAAATAGCAGTTTCTTTAAAGGTTCCAATAGAATCTGCAATGAAACCAAAAAAAGCACTTCAATATGGAACTTTGATCCACAAAAACTTGATAAATATTATTAATACTGATAAAAGTATAAAACTAAAATTAAGAACAAAAATAAATCATTAAAATTTTAATACGGTATATTTCTTTTTGTTTTATTTAATAGGTCACAATAATAAACAATAAAAATGAAGTTAGCAACTTATTTTATTATTAACTCTTAATACATTGGGAAAATATAATAAATAAAGATAATCCTTAGATTAATTTTCTTATTACTTTAAAAAGATACTTCCTTCTGAACAATAGAAGCTACATTTTCTATAATTTGTATTCCCGAAGCAAAATGTTGTTCTGGAGTAAAAAGATCTGCTAATTCTTTTTCAGAGAGATTTTTGGAAAGAATAGGATCATCTTGTATCGCTTGAATGAATTCTTTACTATTATTCTTAGCCTCAAATGCAACTCTCTGTATATCTCTATATGCCTCAATTCTTGGAATACCCTTCTTTACAAGAGATTCTAAGACAAATTCAGCATAAATTTGACCCTTTGTGACATTTAGATTTGAAGATATTTTTTCGGTATTAATAGATAAATCTTTTACAACTTTTATCATAGTAGATAACATTTCATCCAAAAGAATTGTTCCCATAGGTATAGTAAATCGTTCATTTGCTGAATTTGTTAAATCGCGTTCATGCCATAGACTAATATTTTCCATAGATACATTCAAAAGAGATCGTAAAAGTTTTGCTAAAGATGAAACTCGTTCGCTCTTTATCGGATTTCTTTTTACAGGAACTGCACTACTTCCCATTTGCCCGCTTTTAAAAGATTCTGCAACTTCATCTATCTCTGTTCGCTGTAAATTTCTAATTTCAATTGCAATTTTATCCAATGATGTACCTATTAATGCAATAAGAAATTGCACTTCTGCCAATCTTTCTCTTGGAATTACTTGTGTAGCTGCATCTATAGGATAAAGATTTAACAAAGAAGCAACTATTTGTTGAACTTCTAGTGCTTTGTTCCCCATTAACGATCCTGTTCCTACAACTCCCATGGTTTTACATATTAAAAAACGCTTTTTTCCTTCTTTTATCCTCTCTAAATGTTTTATCATTTCAATTGCCCATACAGCAAACTTCAATCCAAAAGGAATAATACTTGCGTGTTGTCCATGAGTTCTTCCTACCGCAGGCTGATTTTTGTATTTTAGAGAACTTTCTGATAAAATTCTAGCTAATTCTTTAATTTTTGGTTCAATAATTAAAAGAGCCTCTCTTATCTGCATCGAAGTAGTTGTGTCTATAATATCATTACTTGTTAAACCGAAATGTACCCAGGGTTTTGTATCATTAGAACATTGTTCACTTAGAGCATTTACTACAGCAGCCATATCATGATCTGTTGTAAATTCTAATTCTTTCACTCTTGCCAGAGTGATTTTTCCAGATTTGGCTTGAATATTGATCTCTTGAGAAGCAGATTGAGGAATTATTCCAATACTTGATTGAGCTAAGGCGGCTGCTGCTTCAAATTCAAGGATAAAGTCTAATCGTTTTTGCTCATCGAAAATATTTTTAATTTCTTTACTACCATACCTTCCAGAATCTATTGGCAGAATAACCATTATAAGATATTGAATTTAGGCATTGAAAATAATCTTTTCTATCTTTGACTAAAAAATAATCTAAAGCGCATAGCTATATATCTTTTGAACTATGGTCTAGAATAAGTTTTGCTTGTTTAAAATGCACTGCATCTATCATTTTCCCATCAACTTTAAAAGCACCACGTTTGTCACCTTGTCCTTGAATTTGTTTCAATGTTGCTATAACTTTTTTTGCCCATTCAATTTCATTTTGTGACGGAATAAACACTTTATGAACAGGTTCAATATGTTTAGGATGAATAATACTTTTACCAGCATAACCAAGCCTTTTAGCAGTTTTAGCATCTCTTTGAAGACCCTCTATATCATCCACTTTCTGCCATATTGAATCCAGCGCTGGAATTCCCGCTGCTCGTGCATCCACGGGTATTTTTGCCCTAGCATAACTATATTCTATTCCTTCATCTACATAATCTAATTTCATATCATATAAATAATCAAAAACTCCAAAAATTATTGAACATATTCTGGAATTAAATTTTGCAATATCATAAGAATTTACTACTCCTTGAGATGATTCTATTGATGGAATTAAGCTAATTGTTTTATGGATATTCCTTTGTTTTTCTAGATTTTCAATCATTACAATAATTTTTTCGAGTTCGGTCTCAGAATTTACTTTTGGAATTACAATACCATCTAATTGATCACAAATTATCGATTCTAAATCTTGTTCATATAGTCCAGATTCAAATGAATTAATCCTAACAAAAATTTGAGGTGAATGGTTGTCATCGGTATTATTATCTTCATTAAATTTATTATTAGTATTATTATTCGTGTCCTTGATAGTCAAATTATGAGTATAGGATTTTAAAGTCTGGCTAATCATTTCTCTACCTATTGATTTTTCCGAAAGAGGTACTGAATCTTCAATATCAAAACACAAAATATCAGGATAAATTGATTTTGATTTATCGAGAAATTTCTTATTATTTCCAGGTATGAACAATAGTGTTCTATACATCATGAATTACCAGAAATTAACAAAATAATAAAAGAAAAGAAAAAACTATAGTTCTTGGGGATTAGTTAATATTTTACCGATTTGATCAGCATTTGCCATCATAGTATGTCCTTTGGCCATTTCAGAGAATGGCAATTTGGTAGCAATAAGAGGCTTAATTTTTCCTTTTCCTGTCCAATAAATTATACTTTCTAATTCTGATTTTGTGCCTTGAGTAGAACCTAATAGATTTGTACCTTTAAAGAACAAATACCTAAGATCAAATGTTGTGTCATACCCTGTTGTTGCACCTGTTGCAACCAATGTTCCCCCCATCTTTAATAAGGATACCTCTTGGGGAAAAACTGATTTTCCTATATGTTCAAAAACAACATCTACCCCTTGTTTATTTGTTAAATTTCTAACTTTTTTGTGCCAATCAGGCTCTCTATGATTTACGACTTGATCAGCACCTAGTTTTAAACAAGCATCCATTTTCTCTTGATTTCCGGCAGTGGCAATAACATCACAATTATACAATTTTGCAATTTGAATCCCTGCCATACCTACACCACTAGTTCCACCCATTATGAGAACTTTTTGACCAGGTTTGATTTTTGCACGTCCAACTAACATGTGCCAGGCTGTCATTCCAACCATAGATATAGCAGCAGCATCTTCAAAGGAAACAGAATCAGGCAACTTGGCAACATTAACTTCTGGCAAATGTGTATATTGGGCAAATCCGCCCCATAATGGTCCAGTTTGAAATCCCCATACTAGTCTTTGATTACAATCATATTCTCTTCCTGCAGTACACAATTCACAGACTCTGCAACTAAGATTAGAATGTGAAACAACTCTGTCACCGGTCCTAAATGCTGTTACATCTTCTCCTACTTCAACAACAGTTCCCGCAACATCACTTCCAGAAATATGAGGAAGAGGAGTCTGGATTGGTTCTCCCCAAATTGCCCACAAATCATTATAATTATAGGCTGCTGCCTCTACTTTTATCAGAACCTCAGTAGGCTTTAATTTTGGAGTATCAATATCTTCGATCTTGATTACTTGCAATGGATCTTTACTATATTCTCTAAAAACTGCGGCTTTCATATGTTGGAATTGCAATATAGACTTAATATAGTTAACTTGAAATGGTTTTTAATTTAACTTATATCTCTAGTTTTTCTATTAATATATAATGTTAATTCTGGCATAATAGAAAAAAGTTATTTTAAAGTGAATATTATTACTACCTTTTGATGGTTCTTAAATTAAGATCTTTTAATAAAGATTTCCAGTTTTACAATATAGAAATTCTATTAGGTCTTCTTTAGTATCAATGTCAAACATAAGACTGTCTAAATCTAATGACTCTATTGGGATATTGAATTTCTGTGCCTCTTTTAAATGATTCATATAACTATTATCATCATAAAAAGTCTTGATAACATTTGGAGGTTTCCTAAACAAGATATTTGTACCATCAAATCGTTTTGATGGACATATAATAATACATTTAGGATATTTCTCAGAAATAGTACAAATTTGATCTATTTCTTTGGCCGAAATAAAAGGAAGATCATGTGGAATTACAATATTAGCATCTATATCATTATCAATACAATAATGATCAGCTAGTATTACAGCATTATTAACACCATTATCAGAATCTTTAATAAATTTTAAACTATTCTCTAGAGAAAATTTTTCAATAGTTTTATCACTTGATACTACAATAATTTCATAAATCAATTGAGATTCTTTTAATGTTTTGATTGTAGTATTTAAAAGAAAGAATGCAAGGTTTTTTCGTTGTTGCAATGTTAAAATAGTTGATAATCGCGATTTCGCAAAGTGAAGGTTTTTCATAGGAATAACAGCAGCTATTTTCTTCATCATCAACAATTCATTACCTTTAAAATGAATTTTGCCAATCTTTTTTCTTCTTTTACGTTATTCATAAAAATATTAGTTTTAAAAGTAGTGATGCCCATTCTAGTTATTTCATTAGAAAAATTTGCATCCTTATGATCTATAACCATTTTCGAAGCCACCTCAGAATAAAATTTTGCAATACCACGACATGAAGACTCTATGCCCTTAGCTTTAAGGTATTTACTAGCTGGCCCACTTATTACTTTTTTTCCTATAATTGGAGAGATTGCAATAACCTTATCTCTTTGTTTTATCAATTCGTCCTTAATTTGGGTTAGTGAAAGAATTGGTCCTATACTAGAAACTGGATTTGCGGGAGCAAGAATGATAATATTAGATGATCGCAGGATTCTTAATACTTCTTTACTGCATTTTGCTTGTTCGCTATTTTTATAATAAATATCCAATACTCGGGGTTTTGCTTTATTTTTTACCCAAAATTCTTGGATGTTCATATCTCCGTTACTTGTAAGAATTCTCGTTTCGATATGCGCATCTGAAGCTGGGATTATGTTGTTTTGAATGTTGTATTGGTAAAATGCAATCCATCTCACTATTTGTGACAATGAGAAGCCTTTTGAAAGCATTTTTGTTCTTATTATGTGAGTAATAAGATCTTTATCGCCAATTTGAAACCAAGAGTCTTCTCCTAATACCTTTAGAACGTTAAGATAGTAAAAAGTATCATTCTTTATTCCCCATCCACGACTTTTATCCAGTATTCCTGCTAATCCATAAATACATGTATCAATGTCTGGACAAACATACAAACCATTAAACCAAAAATTATCACCAATATTGGATATAATTGATAAGTTAGAGGTACAGCTAGATAGTCCCCGAATAATTTTTACCGAGCCAGTCCCTCCCGCTAAAACCGTAATCAAATAATAATTTTAATATAGATTGATAATCTAAAATTTTCGGTTGTTATCATATAATATAAAATTAATTTTACAATTTCTATTTTTAAAGTACAGGAAATATAACAATAAGGATTATATTCGACAAAAATGAGAGGTTTATTGTGATCGGAAGGGTCTTTTTATCCTGTTGGATAATGGGGTTAATATTGATTCCTACTGCTATTTCTCAATCATTTGCTTCACAAATGGAAGTTTTTCTTGTTCCTGAAAGGGATCAGGCCGATCCCATTTTTACAAGCATTAGGTTTATCAATCTTAGGTATGAACCTGGAAGCGAGCTCTCAAAAATTTTAAATGGCACGAATGAACGGTTGGAGTTTACATTAAATTCTACCAGCCAGGGCATGAACGAAATACAAAGAGCTATTAATGAAGCTTTTCTAAGAGAGAAAAATAGTCCTATCCAACTTTCGAATTCAAAATTAGATTATGCGGCTCAGATTAGAGGTGATGAAAATAGGGCTCAAATTTCATATAAGATAAAATTTGCACCACATATTTCAAATTTTGTACTTCCAACTAATGGGACCTCCAAAGCAGTCGATCTGGATTGGAGAAGTGTAGTAGTACAAGACCCATTAACTGCTAACGTTCCAGAATATGGACAATTTAATATTAATTATCCAATTGGACCCATCCAAGCGCTATTTCCAGATGCAGCTCAAAAACTTGAATCTTCTGAAGAAACTAGACAAATATTAAATACGCCTCTATTAGATTATGAAGAGATAGGTTTATCCATGGACAGATGGCACTTCCTCTTTGATCCAACTGGTAGCCAAGCTTCTGCAGCAGGTGCAGGATATTCAGAGGAAGGGGGAGCTAATGTAGTATCAGTTTTCTCACTTGGAGAAAGTAGTTTTAGAGAAGGAACACATTCAGCTAAAGAAGCGTCAGCAACTGCAAATATAGACGGCTCAGAAGTTACCATCAGGTCTTCTAATCCTCCACCAAGTGGACAGATACAAATATCTGGCTTTGCACAAGTAAGAAACATCAATAATGCCGAAATTGCTTTTGTTAGTCCACAAGGACCGACAGGAACTGCTACTGCAACCGGTGGGTTTCCGATACAAGTACTTTTAATTTTAGGAGGAATGATGGGTGCTGTTGCTGTTCTTGTGTTGATAAAGGCTAGAAAGCCTAGCTAGTTTTTTAGATAATGTACGAGATAACAACAATACATCTCTTTTTTACCTTATGATTTTCCCTTATCAAAAACATATTTGAGATAGTATTTCTATATTATTTTTACAATTAATCATTTTTATTGATAACTATTAGTAATGAGCATTTTGTTTCTATCAACTTTGAATGCATACAAAAGGGACCAATCCAAACCTAGTATAACATTACGACCAACTGCTATTATCATTGATTTTGGAACATCATATCTATCGTTTCCGTGGCCAAATATTATAATCGTATCATTTGTTTCTTTCATTACATGTCCAACGTGATCTTCGTTTTCTAATCTTACACCTTTATTAAATAATGATTTATCATATTTACCTTCATACGATGCTAAAGGAACACTTGAATTGGTTTTTATTGAATGAATATCTTTTCCATTAGGCAAAGGTGAGTTTCTATTTTTTTTATATTTTTGTTCTATTTGTGATAAATCTAATCCTACAAGAACATTTTTGCTAACAAATTTAATTTCAGAAAGAGGAATATCATATCTTTTGTTTCCCTCCCCAAAAACAACTATTTTGTCATAGGTTTCTTGAGCAACGTAGCCTATATGAGGATAATCTAATGCTAATACATTTCTATTAAAATATTTTCCAGCTGTCATTATTATTAATTTTAAAAATTAATCTAATTAATTCTTCTTTACAAATTTCTTAAAAAGATAAAATTTAGGTGAAATTTCATATTATTTGTTGAATGCTAAGATATTACTATAAAGGATAACTCATTATTACTACTACTAGTAATACAGATATCTGATGCATTATTAATATAAATTAAATTGGTAGAAGAAAAAGAAGAAGGAATTATCTTTAATTATTCAATATTTGATGAAACTGAAGAAATATTTTCATCATTAGCTAATTCTCAAAGGTTAGCTATATTATACATCATATCAGAAAATAAAAAAACACTATCATCAATTGCAAAGGAATTAAAAATTACTACCCAAGAAACCCATCGGAATTTAAATAAATTGATGAATTCCAATATAATTGAAAAGGACTTCAAAGGATATTTTTCATTAACCGTATTTGGAGATATGATTATAAAGAATATATCTGCCATTAATTTTCTCTCAAAGCATAAGCGATTCTTTTCAGAACATAACTTTCACAATATCCCTATAAAATTTATTCAAAGAATTGGTGCTCTAGAAAAAAGTGACTTTCTCTCTGGATTTGTGGCTGTGATAGAATATATAAAAAGAATGTATCAAAATTGTGAAAAATATATTTATAGTATTCTCCCTCAGGTTCCTCTTGATCTTATATATACTGCAATTCCTATTGTAAAGGAGAGAGGTTTAAAATTTAAACATATTTTACCTATCGATGCGCTTATTCCAAAAAAAAGTGAGGAGTTTTTGGAGAATGAAGGATATAGTCAATTATTACATAAAGGAATAATAGAAAGAAGAATGGTTACAAAGACAAATTTAGGAATAGTTATGACTGAACACCAGGCGTTAGTGATGTTTCCATTATCAAAAGGCCTCGTTGACATGAATTTTATATTTTGTAATAATGTCTCCATGGATGGTGGATTATTTCATGAATGGTGTCTTGACTATTTTATAGAAATATGGAATAATGCCAAAACATTTGATGCTGGTAAACTAAAGAAAGTATAATTTCTTACAATAATCTTGGTATTTTTATAATAAAAACAGTTCACAATGATCTTGAAATTTCAACAAATATCAGATTTTTTTTAATTTTTTATGATGTTAATGATATTCCTTTAATCCTCCTTATATAACCAAACTAATCAATTAGAGCAATGACAAATAAAAATACAAAAATAGTTGCTTGTGAATTCTTTGGAGACCGAATTTGCGAATGCGGTTTCTGTTGCAATGATGGATAAAGAAGCAAGTAATTTTTATTCATCATCAAATATAATATATTTTTAATATCAAAAAAATTTATCTCGAAAAGTTTTAA
>DASVFI010000211.1:0-2703 GCA_036380115.1 Nitrososphaeraceae archaeon
AAGTACCTTGCCAGATACATTACCATTTAAATCTTGACCTTCATCTGTGACAATCATACAATGATCTGGTTCTATAAAATAATCACAGTTATAACAGAAATATCCTTTATGAGTATCAGAATCCTTAAATTCATCAATCTCTACATAGCCTGATGTAACCTTTGTTAGTTTGTTATGTTGAGTGGCATCCTGAGGAATCTTTTGTGTAGATGAAAAGTTTGAAGACATATATAATAATTCTATTACTATAAAATTTATATTAATTTATACTCACTGAAGGAAAAATTATTATCCATATATCAGGGATTCCAATGAGGGATTATGTAAGTATTTATTATTATTAACATTATAATATTTAATAATTCGAATTAACTTAAATTAAATTATGATTTAGGCCATACTTTTTTTATCCTTTGTATAATGTGCTCATTGCTTTTTATATAATCTTCAAGGATACTAGTGCATTCTTCCACATCTATACTAGTAGACATCATATTAGCAGTAACCCAATGAGAGAAATCATCTATTGTTCGTATGTAGAATGCTGCTTTTTCACCTGCAGTGGCTAATTTCTCGAATTGACCTGGAGTTGTTTCATCTTTCTTTTCATTCATATTAATCTGATAAATTCATTGGAGATTCTTGTATTAGTTTCTTCTTATTTTTGTTTTTTACAATTTCTATAACATGAATTTTATTTGTCTATATTACTAGAGTAATAGATTAATTAATTTGTATCTAAAAAGACTATAAAAATACATATTATGAATAAAAAAAAATAGATTTTTTATTATCCGATTTATAATACTGGTTATTGTGAAAAGACTATTGGAGTTGTTTGATTGGTGTTGGTAGTGTTAGATGGAGGTATAGGTTGTATTTGATCTTGAGAGGGGTCTACTTGACCAATGACAGAATTAAATGATTCTATTGTTGTCAGAGATAAAGTAAAGACTAGTGCTATTAATATTGTGAAATAAATTAAATTATTATTCATTATACATATTGAAACAATATAGTATAAAGACGGTTTATATTTAATTTATATTTGAAGTTGATAGAATATTTTTGCTTACACAATTAACAATAAGTGTCGATAGTATAATATTGAATAGGGGAAAATATTAAGCAAAGTTAAATTACATATAATTTAATTTTCATAGTCAAGTTAGTAATTGTAAATTATTTCTAGCCACTAAGATTGATCATTATAACCAAAAGAATTGATTTTGCTAACAATAACAATATATTGGAATTTTATAAATTTTTAAATTCTTTAATGCATATTATATTAAATGGCAAGAGATCCAGTATGTGGAATGAATGTAGATGAATCAAAAGCACAATATACCTCAGAAGTAAATGGACAGAAAGTATATTTATGTAGAGAACAATGCAAAAGAGAGTTTGACCAAAATCCTCAAAAGTATGGATACTGATAGAAAAGAAAGATCATTCTACAACAACAAAAATAATAAAAATTACCTCTAACTAATAATTTTTTATTTTCAATTCTCTTGATTGAGACTTTATGATTATATTTTTTTTTGTCTATTACTATAGAATAGAAAATAATGAATCAAATATAATATGCATCTATATTCTTTTTTTGTTCATTTTATTATAGCCTATATAGTATTGGAAAGACAGTAAATTGTTAAAGTTTGTATGATACAGAGAACTATAAAGAAAATGTAATTATAGTATATTATGCTAAAATAGATAGCATTGTCATCAAAACAATCTAGAAAATTTTTATTAATACAAATTGTCTTTATCCAATTATTAGACTTTTAAATAAATATCTCCTGTTTTATTATCTTGCTTTACTTCATATGACTCAAGGTCAGTTGCCCAAACTGTACTATCTGATACTTTACCATTTCTAATATCAAAAACAGCATAATGCAATGGACATGTTATATCATATCCTTCTAGTGTTCCTTCTTCTAGTGGCCCCCCTTGATGTGAACAAACAGAATTCATAGCATGTATCTGTCCATTTACCATAGCCAATACTACTGACTTCCCTTTAACTTGTACTTTCATGAGACTACCCTCCTGGAAATCTTTGAGGTTTGCAACCTTTGTAAAATTATTCTTTTCTATATTGTTAGAATAAGCCATAAGTAATTCATTTCTTTTGTCCTATTGGTCTACTGTTCTCATCTAATTTGATTTCTCTTTCTAATTTTTTCTCATTACTTTCTTGTTCTGCTCTTTCTCCTTGGGGTCTATTGTATTTCTCAAATTTCTGTTCCCTTTCTCTCATGTCTTCTTTTCTTATCTTTTCTCCTTCTGGAACTCTTTCTTGACTTGGTGTAATAGTACTAGGTTTTTGCTGATTTGGACTAACACCAGTAGAAAGTGCATCAAATCTTATTATACTACCAAAAGACGATAGCCACTCTATTCTACCGCTTATAGATTTAGCCATTTCTTCATTATCTGCTACTAGAAATACTTTATCACATCCACTTCTAATTCCTCTTCCTATTGCTTCTTCTATCTTTCTTAATGAATATTGATTATCTTTCCAATCTTGATCTCCTCCTTTTCCTCCTCTTTCTTGTGATTGAATTTTAACAAATCCAAATTTTGATGAAGGTAATGATGGATGAAATGATATATGCCATATAGCATCTACCTTTCCATAGCCATAGTCCACATCTTTTTCTATAGAATAGGATAAAGATTGATCTA